>JAFKFM010000014.1 GCA_017308135.1 Alphaproteobacteria bacterium | reverse complement strand
TTCGCCATCATCAGTTCGAACCACTTGCGCAGGATCGCCGAGCGCTCCTTCGCCGTTTTCGCGCGCCACGCCGGCAATGCGGCGTTCGCCAGGTCGATAGCCCGCCTGGTCTCGGCTGCGCCCATGTTCGGCACGGTGCCGACGACGGCCCCGTTGGCGGGATTATCCACCTTGATCGTCCCGCCGCCATCGGCCGCAATCCACTCGCCGCCGATGAAGCAGGCGTCGCGCAGCAGCGATGAATCCTTCAGGCTCAGTTTCGAGACTTTGTCCAACATGTCACATGGCCTTGTTGATTGCGCGACGATTGTTACGCCCCCTTTATATATGAAGGCATGTACCATCGGCAGTGTTCCAGAACATGGCTGGAGCCAGTTTTAAGTAACACTCGGCCAATCGAACAAATCCGGAACTCTGCCGGGTCCGCGTTCCACTATCATGAGGCCTCAGTTTTCCGTCAGTGCATCACCGAGCCGCCATCAACGACGAGTGTTTGGCCAGTAACAAAATCGCTATCGTCCGATGCAAGAAAGAGAAGCGCTCCGATCAGATCATCCGGATTTGAATCTCGCTTCAACGCCCTGCTTGAGACAATCGAAGCGGCAGCGTTCTGCCAGTCCGGGTGCGACTGAACGTTATCGCTCATGACAAGGCCCGGCGCGATCGCATTGACGCAGATATTGCTCGGCCCGAGTTCTCGCGCAATCGCTCGCGTCAGCGCAACCACCGCGCCCTTCGACGTCACATAATGCAGGAGATAGGGACTGCCCTTGAAGGCCGTCCCCGACGAGATATTGATGATCTTTCCGCCGCCCGTCATTGCGGGAACGGCGGCCATGATCGCCTGCCAGACGCCGCGGACATTGACCGCCATCACCTTGTCCCACTCGTCGATCGAAATCTCCGAATAGCCCTTCATCTTCAACGAACCGAACAGCCCTGCATTGTTCACCAGAATATCCAGCTTGCCGAAAGCAGCTTTGCCTTGTTCGACCATCCTGTTGAGCGATTCCTGGCTGGAGACATCGGCAACGACGCCGATCGCCTCGCCGCCCTGCCGCTTGATTTCCGCGACCGTATCGTCCGGCATCACGATGTCCGAGACGCACACACGTGCGCCGGCGGTCGCAAGCGCGAGGGCATAGGTACGCCCGATACCCTGTGCTGCACCGGTTACAACCGCAACCTTGCCCTGCAGTCTTTTTGTTGACGCCGTTGTCATCCGATAATCCGTTCAATTTTCTTCAAGGCATACATACCGACTGCACACATTCGAACGCGGCGCGCATTCACGCGCCGCGTCCGATGTTTCAGAACCGCGTGCAGGCATCCGGGCCGATAGCATCTTCCGCAGCAACCGATCCGGTCACGTCGAACTGCCCGTTCTTAATCTTCACGATATACATCGGCAGCATGGTCTGGTTGTCTCCCGGCCGGATCGTGCGCTGACCCGATGGCGTGGACCACGACAAGCCGCGCAGTGCATCACGCACCTTGTCCGTCTCCGCGCTTCCTGCCTTCTCGACAGCCGCTTTGTAGGCATACAGCAGGCTGTAGGAGTCAGCCGCGAACAGATCCGGATCGGCCTTGAACTTGGCGCGGTAGGCTTCCACGAACTTCTTATTTTCCGGCGTATCGATTTTCGGCGAGTAGCCAGTTCCCGTGATGTAGCCTTCGGCCGACTTTCCGATCGCGCCGATATTCTGGGACGTAATGGTCCCCGAGGAGCCCACGATGCTTGCCGAACGCAAGATGCCGAACTCATCAAGCTGCGTGAGAAGCCTGACAGTGTCGTTGCCCGCAACGGAGGTGTAGATCGTATCGGGACGTGCCGCACGGATCTGGCCGAGATATTGCGAGTAGTCCTTTGAATCCAGCGGAGCGAAAACCTCACCCACCACCGCGATCTTGTTGCGCTCCGCGCCGGCCTTGAAGGCCGCGACGCTGGACCGCCCCATTTCATAGTCCGGGCCGACAGCGAAGACCTTGGCGTTCGGCTTGTCTTTGCCAAGCCAGCTCGTCAGCGCGAAGGATTGCTGTTCCGCACGCGCATTGAAGCGGAACATGTTCGGCGAACATTTATCGCCGGTGATCGAGTCGGCGAAGGAAACGGTGGTCGACGCCAGCTTGTTATTGCGCTCGGCGAGCTGGCCGACCGCGAGGGTCGAGCCGGAGTTGACGGTGCCGGTCAGGAAGTCAACCTTCTCGACCTGGAACAGGCGCTCGGCTTTCTGAACCGCCACCGATGGGTTCGCTTCCTCATCCTCGAAAATCAGGTTGACCGGCCGCTTGTTGATTCCGCCTGCGGCGTTGATCTGCTCGGCAGCCAATTCCAATCCCCAGCGAACGGGTTGGCCAATGGCAGCATACGTGCCGGAGAGCGGCGTCACCACACCGATCTTGATCGGCTCCTGCGCCAAACTCTGTCCCGGGGCAAATGCGCCCGCCAGCCCCGCGATGGCCACTGCATACTTGATATTTTCCATGTTTCACTCCCTGTTTGCCGTTTAAATGATTTTCTGGTTGAGCTAGACCAACTTCGATCTTCTGCGCCTCATGCTAAGAGGCCCATGGTTTTGATCGATTTTGGAGCACCTTTCGTGAAGAAGAATGTTCGTCGGGGAGCCTTGACGGTAGAAGGACGCCAGGTGCTCGACCTCGAGCGGCACGTTCCCTACTTCTTCACCTATATTTCCAACAGACTCTCGCGCGGCGCTTCCGACACATATCGGAAGCACTTCGGACTCGGCATCACCGAATGGCGCGTGATGGGCGTGCTCGCCGGAATGCCGAACATCAGCGCAATCCAGATCATCAATGCCATCGGCCTCGATAAAGGCGCTGTCAGCCGAAGTCTCGACACGCTCGACAAACAGGGTCTGACGACAAGCATGCCCGACCCCAAAGACAACAGATCGCGGCTGATCAAGCTGTCGCGCGCCGGTCAGTCGCTCCATGACAAGGTCATTGTTGCCGCGCTTGAGCGAGAGGAGCGGCTGCTGTCCAAACTGACTCCCGAAGAAGTCGAAACACTGATCGTCTGCCTGCGAAAAATGCAGGCCATCGTGCCTTACGTGAACGCTTTCGATCCTCTCGAGCAGAAAAAACCCGCATCGGGCAAGTGATCCACCGGCCATACCGCCAGTGAGCCCGTCCTGCGCAGGATCATGCTTGGCCATTACAAGGCCTCCTGTTCGCGCGAACGGACGTCGGATTCCAGCGCTTTCACATCAAACTTCGCGGCGACAAGCTGCGCCGGCGAAATAGCCGCGCGAGTCTGCAGCAATTTCCGTCCGGCCATATGATCCGCCGGGCGATTGACGGACTCGATTCCAACGAGCCTCTTTTCGCGAAAACAGAAAATCGAGAAACTGTGTTCGCGCGGGTCGCCTGACACCAGCACCTCGTCACAGCCTGCAACCAAGCCTACAATCTGCAGCTTGGTATTCCCCTGATCGCTCCAGAACCAGGGCACACTTGTATAGGGTCGCGGCGTGCCAAGAAGTTTCGCGGCAACGCTTCGTGCCTGGTCCGTTGCATTCTGAACAGACTCGAGCCGTGTGCGCTGCCCGTGCGAGGCGGGAAACGACGCGCAGTCCCCGATCGCCGAAATATTCGGATCGCTGGTCGTCAGATGTTCGTCAACTACGATGCCGTTCTCGACATCCAGACCGGCCATGACCGCCAGCTCGACATTCGGCGTTGCGCCCACACCTATCAGGACAAGATCGGCAGCGATGCACTCTCCGGTGCTGAGCCGCACGGCCCGAACTTCACCATTCGTGCCCTCGATTTCCGACACGCCCCGATTCAAAAGAATTTCAGCGCCGGCTGCCGTATGAAGATCGAGAAAATAGTCCGACATCTGCTGGCTGATGGCCCGCGCCATCGGGCGGGAGTCGATATCGATCACGGTCGTGGCGATGCCGCGCTTGCGGGCGACCGCGGCGACTTCCAGGCCGATGAATCCCGCTCCAATAATTACAAGACGCTTGGCTTGATTCAGAGCCTTCCGAAATGAGTCGGCATCGCCAACGGTGCGCAAATAAAAGATGCCGCGCAGATATTCGCCCGGAATTGGAAGCCGACGATTGCTTGCGCCGGTGGCAAGGACCACATGGCCAGCCTGGAATTCCAGCCCGGACGCTGTCGAAACGCTCAACATGTTGCGATCAATGCCGACGGCATGCTCACCCAGATGAATCTTGATCTGCCGATCATCGAAGAACTTCGGCAGCCGGATCGTTGGGACAAATCCTTCCGTCTCCAATCCTGCCTTGGATAGAGGCGGACGCTGATACGGATAGTGCGTTTCCGCGCAGACCATGGTGATGTCGCCGGCGAATCCGCCATCGCGTAGCGAGCCAGCTGTTTGCAGACCAGCTTGACCACCGCCCACAATCACCACGGACGCAGGAAGAGTCACAACTGCCTCTCCGGGAGTTTGATCTCAAGTCCGTCGAATGCATCCGTCACGGAAAGCTGACACCCGAGACGGCTTTCGACAGTACGTTCGGCAGCAGCAGAATCGAGCATCGCATCTTCGACCGCGCTTACCGGTGGAAGCGCTCTCTTCGCCTGCTCTTCATTTGCGATATAGACATGGCAGGTGGCACACATCGCCGATCCACCGCACTCGCCGACAATTCCATCAAGTCCCGCGGACAAAGCCCCATGCATGATGGTTGTCCCGACAGGAATGTCGAAATTCTCCCGCGCTCCATCAGCGTGAATGAAAGTGATTGAAGGCATGGCGTCTCAAGCGTGAAAACGGACCGGCAGCTTTTCAAAGCTGCGCAATGTGTTGTGAAGCAAACGCACGGGCTCACCGCGGAGTTCGATTCGCTTGACCCGCCGCGCAAGCGCGGTAAGCAGCACCTCCACTTCCAGCCGGGCAATCATCTGCCCGACGCATCCGTGAATTCCCGCACCAAAACCAACATGACCCGCGGTGCTGCGGGAGATGTCGAATGTATCGGCATCTTTCCACTTGCGAGGGTCGCGATTTGCCGCCGCGACCAGGACCAGGATCTTGCTGTCGCTCGGGATGTGCGTTCCGGCAAGCTGCGTATCGCAGGTCGTGGTTCGGAAAAAGGTCTGGAACGGCGACTCGAAGCGCATCACCTCTTCGAACGCCTGCTTCATCCTGCCGGACTCGTTGCGCACCACATCCCATTGATCCGGATGCGCCGCAAAGCAGTAGAGCGCGTTTCCGATAGCAAATGTCGTGGTATCGACGCCCGCAGAGAGGAACGAGCGGACGAGGAGCGCCGCGTGATCTTCCTCGATCTCGCCGGCATCGACATGCTTATAGACCTGCGCGCCGAGCCCACCGGGCGTCAGGTTCTCGCGCCTGCAGGCCGCCGTCACCCATGCCGTCACCTCTTCGGCATTGGCCATCGCACGATCGAACAGGTCGTTGCGCGGCCCCATGCCGTTGAAAACCATATTCCCCCAAGTAATGAGATGATGCCGCCCCTCGACCGGAACGCCGACCGCATCGGCGAAAACCTTCATGGGGAATGTTTCGGAAAAGTCCGTCATCCCTTCGATATCGCCAGCCGCAAGAGCACGCTCCACAAGCGCATCCGCTTCAGTTTCGAAGGTCGCACGCAATGCGCGAAGAGCGGCCGGAGACAGGATGCGCCCGACAATCGCGCGATTGGCCGTGTGCTCTGGCGGATCCGTTTCAAGCAGCGCGCTTGGCTTGCGCCATCCGCCGGCTTTCTTTTCATTGACAATCCCGACGCCGGCGCCGGAGCAATAAGTCTGCCAGTCGGTTAGGACAGCCTGTACCTGATCGTATCGGGTAACCGCCCATACACCCCATTTCTCAAGCCAGACGACAGGCCCTGCATCGCGCAAAGTGGCGTGAAACGGATATGGATTGCGAAAAAAATCAGGAGAGAACGGATCGATCTCCGAAGATGCAGTCCTTTCCAGGGTGTCCGCCGCCATCGTTTTCTCCCATTCGAATGATCGCGATCAGTGTTATTCATATAATTGAAGCTGATCGGCTTCGAACTTGTTGACTTGCGATTTAGTTGCCACCTCAACTTTATGCTGTCAATACCTATAAAATAAACGTGGATCGGAACTCCCGCTCGCCGGGTGTCGCGGGAAGTTTAGTGAATTCCCACGCCGAGCAGACGGTCCACCAGAGCGCGGTCTGATTTCAATTCGCCGGATGCGCCCTGCCAGGCTAATCGTCCGCGCTCCAGGATCAGCACGCGGCCTGCAAAATCCAGCGCGCGCTCGATCTGCTGTTCCACCAGAACAATCGTCATCTTGCCGGATGCGGCCAATTCCGTGATCATAGTCATGAGTTCATCGCAGATCACCGGAGCAAGGCCTTCAAGAGGCTCGTCGAGCAACAGGATCGACGGCCGACCGAGAAGCGTTCGGGCCATGGACAGCATCTGTTGTTCGCCACCCGACAACTGACTGCCAAGATTCCGCCGCCGCTCGCCGAGCCGCGGAAACATAACGTAGGCCTCTTCCAGTGCCGCGCGCGGCCGCCCCTTCAGGCCTGTCGAAAGATTTTCCTCGACCGTCAACGAGCGAAAGATATCGCGTGTTTGCGGGACATAGCCGACGCCGAGATGAGCGCGCGCCGATGTGCGGCGAGCCGTCACGTCGATGTCGTCGACCTTGACGCTTCCGTGATGGCGTGTGGACAAGCCCATCAGCGTGGCCAGCAGTGTCGTCTTTCCCATCCCATTGCGGCCAAGGATCGCCAACCGCTCTCCCGCCTCAACATTAAACGAGAGCCCTTGGATAATCCGCGTGGGCCCGTAGCCGGCGCTCAGACTTTCGACATCAAGCCGTGCGGCGGGCATCGGCATAGCTCCCCAGATAGGCGCGGCGCACTTCGGCATCGACGGTCACAGCCTCAGGCGTGCCCTCAAAAATGAGACGTCCGTTGGCGAGAACAAGGACTCGCTTGGCGAACCGGAAAACAAGGTCCATGTCATGTTCGATCATCAGCACCGCAATGTCGGGCGGCAGGCGATCGATGGCCTCCAGAATCTTCGGCGCTTCGTCATGGGGAACGCCCGCTGCAGGCTCATCAAGCAGAAGAACCTTCGGATTCAGCGCAAGGCCGATCGCCAGTTCGAGCAGCCGTTGCTGGCCGTAAGCGAGTTTTAACACCGGCAATCGCGCCAGATGGGCAATGCCCAGCGAGCCCAGCAGTCGTTCCCATTCCTCCCGAACGTCCGGCCTGTTCGCCGCTGCGGAGAATACGCGCCTGGTCATCCCCCTACGCTGCATGATGGCCAGCGCGACATTCTCTGCGGCGGTCAGGCTGCTGAACAGCCGCGTGACCTGAAATGTCCGGACCAGACCGCGCTGAACCCGTTCGGTAATGCCAAGGCGCGTGATATCTTCGCCCTTGAGAAAAAGACGCCCCTGTGTCGGCGCGAGGTCGCCGGACATGATGTTCACAAGCGTGGTTTTCCCCGCGCCATTCGGCCCGATCAAGGCCACGCGATCACCAGCCGAAAGGCCGAATGAAATGTCCCGGCTGACGTGAAGCCCGCCGAACGACTTCGAGACGCCTTCAAGCTGGAGAAGATCGGTCACAGCCGTGCCTCCCGTCCGATCAGCTTCGTCCACAGAACCGCAACTCCGTGAGACAGGCCACGCGGCACGAAAACCACCACGACGATCAACAACAGGCCGACCAGTGTCAGCCAATGGAACGGATTGATGGATGACACGTAGTGCCCGAAAATCTGAAAAATGATGGAGCCGAACAGCGCGCCCCACAAATTATTGGCTCCCCCGAGAACCAGCATGACAAGCGCCTCGGCCGAACGCTCGAACCCAACACTATCCAATCCGACCACGCCCGCCGTAATGGCGTTCAACGCGCCACCGATGCCCGCAACGGCACCGGAAATGCCGTACATAATGACAAGCCGCGGATACACCCGCGCCCCGATCATCTGCACGCGCAGATCGTCGTCCCTGATGCCACGGCACAACAGACCGAACGGCGAGCGGACAAAGCGAAGCAGCAGCACGAACACAATCGCGAGAATAGTCAACGAGAATACAAACGCCGTACGGCTGTACATATCAAAACTGAAAATACCGAACACCGGCGCAGGCGTAATACCCGCCAAGCCGTCGCTTCCGCCCGTGAGGGATGAAAGTTTATTGCAGAGCGCGACCACGAGTTGCCCCAATGCAATCGACAGCACGAGCTGCGGGAGCCCCCGAAACCGCGCAATCAGCACGCCCGAAATCAGCCCTGTCAGAATGCCTGCCAGCATGCCGAAGATCAGCAACAGAATCGGATCTGCGATTCCTGCGAGAGCGGCATTTCCAACCACATAGGCGCTCACGCCATACAGAACCGCCTGCCCGAGAGTAGCAACGCCGCAATATCCCGTCACGAGGTCCAGCGACAAGACCAGCAGGGAGACGCTGATCAGCCGGGTGAGAAACGCGAGGTCGTCGGGGAAAATCAGGTAGCCGATCAATCCAAGAAGACCGATCGACAAGATACCCAGCATCTCTTGAGCGAACGGAAAGGATTCGAACCTCATCGTAACTGATTTGGAAAAGGCGTTCATCTAATGGGCTCGCCCGAACAATCCGCGGGGAAACATGAAGACGATGAGGATCACAACCAGATAAAAGAAGAACTCGCCGTACTCCGGTGCGAGGTATTTTCCTGTCGTATCGGCAAATCCGAGCAGCAACGAGGCTGCAATAGCGCCGACAATCGATCCTGCGCCTCCCACGGAGACGACCACGAGGAACGTTACGATGTAGCGAAGTGCATAGTATGGCTCGATCGGCATCAATTCCGCGCCGACAACACCGCCGAATGCACCAAGCCCGACCGCCAATGCGAAAGTCGCAGCATAAATCCACTCGGTCCGGATCCCGAGCGAGTCTGCCATATCGCTGTTGTCGACCGAGGCACGCAGACGAACGCCGAACTCCGTTTTCTCGATCAGAAACCAGAGCAAGAGCGCCACGATCACACCGCAGGCGATCACGAAGATACGATGCGTCGGCACCATGCGGAAGCCGATATCCATCGGCCCGCTCAAAGCTGCGGGCAGCGGAATGGATTTCAGGGTCGGACCGAGAAGGAAGTTGGCAACTCCGATGATGAAAAAGGTGATGCCGATTGTCAGCAGCAGCTGGGTGAGCGCATCCGATTTCCGATAGATGCGGCGATAGAGCAAAATCTCGAACGGGATCGAGATGACGATCGTCCCGATCACCGCTGCGATGATCGCAATCGCATAGTTCATGCCAAGGCCGCGCATGGCATAGGACGCGAGATACCCACCGATCATGGCGAATGCACCATGCGCAAGATTCACGACGCGCATGAGGCCCATCATGATCGACAGCCCGATCGAAATGATGAACAGCACCATGCCATAGGCAATGCCGTCGAATGCGATACTCAGGACTGTCTGCATCACGCTTCCTATGCACCAACCACCGCGGCTATCGCAGAGGCCGAACCGATCGCATCATGAATTTCGCCGCGCCCTAACGTCATCAACAGACCTCAGACGTCTGGATTGATGGCAGGTAATGGTCCGCGGTCAAGCGCCATCAAGCGTGCTGCAGCTTCTCCCCAGCACGAAAAAGGCTCCGCGGCGCGTCGCCGCGGAGGCATCTCCGCTCATCCTAGTTCTTGCTCAGAGCCCAATCGGGCTGTGCATCGAATGTCTGGATTTCCTGATTGATGAGCTTGCCGTCCACCTTCTTGACTTCGCGAAGATAGACATTCTGCCGAATGTGCCGCGTCTCCGGATCGATCGACACCGGACCGCGCGGGCTCACCCACTTCATGCCTTTGACGGCGGCAATGGCCTTCGCTGGATCACGCTGACCGTCTGTCGCCTCGATCATCTTGTAAATCAAGCGTGCGCCATCATATGCCGCAACCGACGTCATGGTCACCTCACCGAGCTTTCCGCCATCCTTCACCATCTGGTCGAGAAACGCCTTGTTCTCGGGCGAATTATGGGAGACGGCATAATGATAGGTCGAGAGAATGCCGATGCCGGCATCACCGATATTCGGAAGATCCGGCTCTGTGACGACGTCACCGGTCGACATCAGCTTCACGCCTGCGGCTTTCAGGCCGTTGTCGATATAGGCTTTGACGAAGGCCAGCGTCGGAGGTCCGGCCGGCAGAAACGTGAAGATGGTGTCAGCGCCGGAGTCCTTGATCCGCTGCATGATCGGGCTGAAATCCGTGGTGTTCAGCGGCATGCGGATCGCTTCCGCCACCGTGCCGCCGCCGCCCTCGAACGTCTTTTTGAACGCGGCCTCGGCATCGATACCCGGACCGTAATCGCTCACTGCGATCGCGACTTTCTTCGCGCCGTTCTTTTTCGCGATCTCAGCAGCAGGCACGGTGTTCTGCCACATCGTGAAGGACGTGCGGACGATGTACGGGCTCTTTTCGACGATGGCCGACGTCGCGGCATTCATGACGACCAGCGGGGTCTTCGATTCCTCCAGCAGCGGCGCGATGGCCATCGCGTTGGGCGTGAAATAGGCGCCCGCCAGATACTGGACCTTGTCCTTGACGATCAGTTCCTGCGCCAAGGCCTTGGACTTCGCCGGATTAGGAGATTCTTCATCGCGGTAGATGAATTGAATCTCGTGATTGCCGACCTTGTTGCCATGCTGGGCGACCCATGCCTCGATCCCCCTCTTGTAATTAGTGCCGAACAGCGCGAATGGCCCGGACATGGTCCCGATCACGCCGACCTTGATGACATCCGCCGACGCGGCCGTGCCGATCATGCCGAGGGCCGCCACCGCAATCAATAACTTTGCTGAATTCTTCATTGTCTCCCCTTCCAAGCCCTCTTTATGCCGGACGCTGCCGGGCAGTTCGTGACCTTATTGAATCTGTATCAGAACATCTCGAAATATTCGCGCTGCTCCCATTCGGTAACTTCGCTCTGGAAGCGTTCGATTTCCGCGTTCTTGATATGAACGTAGTAATCTACCAATTCCTTGCCCATCGCGTCGCGGAAAAACGGATCATCGTGCAGCGCAAATACCGCCTCGCGGAGCGTTTTCGGCAGGAGGCTGGCCTTCGTTTCATAAGGGGTATCCGCCGAGGGACCCGGATCGAGTTTCCGGTCCACACCGTCCATGCCGGACAGGATCTGCGACGCCATATAAAGATAAGGGTTTGCGGCTGGTTCACCGACCCGGTTTTCAAACCGCGTGGCCGGATCGTTCGGACCGCCCAGCACACGGATCATAACGCCGCGGTTATCCCTGCCCCAGATCGCCCGGTCGGGCGCGAGGGAATAGGACCGATAGCGCTTATAGCCGTTGATGGTCGGAGTGGTGAACACGGTCGATGCCCGCGCGTGCTCGAGCAATCCGCCGAGATATCCCTTGGCGAAATCCGACATCGCCTCCGTATTCGACATGAAGGCATTTTCACCGGTGGTGCGCGACACCAGCGACTGGTGCAAATGCCATCCGGACGAAACCACGTTGGGAATGCGCGGCCGGCACATGAATGTCGCATGATAGCCATGGCGGCGCGCGATCTGTTTCACTGCGCTCCGGAACAGCACCATGGTATCGGCAGGCACCAGGCCGACCGTGGGCTGGAAGGTGAATTCCGCCTGGCTGGGCCCGAATTCGATTTCCATCGAGCGTAAGGGCAGATCGAGCGCCATGACATCGCGCCGGATCAGTTCCAGCACGGGCTCCATCTGATCGTAACGTTGCTCGGTCAGATACTGATAGCCGTGAGACAGCAACGTGACATCCGGCGGCTCGCCCGGCTGGCCGGCGTGCCGAGGCGCCATCTTCGGATCTTCGAGCTTGAAGATGTGAAACTCGACTTCAAGACCGGCCATGAAATCGTATCCACGATCGGCCAGCTTCTTCAGCACCGACTTGTAAAGCCCGCGGGTTGCAAACGGCACGGGGCGGCCATCGGCGAAATGAACATCGCACAGCAGCCAGCCCGTGTTCGGCGCCCAGGGCAGCACCCTGAAGGTCGTCGGGTCCGGGACCATCAGGCAATCGCTGGCGCCCTGCATCTCGGTCATGCCGAAGCCACCGCCGGCAGTGAACACCGGAAACACCGTCCGGTGTGATGTATCCTTGGCCAGCATCGTGGTGGTGATCGAGCAGCCGCTTTCGAGCGAGCGCAGCGCTTCGCCTGCGATCAGTGTCTTGCCGCGAAGAATGCCGTGCTGATCCGGAAACGACAGCCGGAGGGTATCCAGCTTCTTTTCCTCAACGACGCGCCGTAAGCGAGCCGCCGCCTCGTGTTGCTCATCGGACCATAGCCCGTGTCTCTTTACGAAACTCAAAACAATACCCCCGCTACAGCCTTACTCGGCCGCCGTCAGATGGGGCACTTTTTTCGCAATCTCGGCAGGTACCGGAGCAGCCCATGGGGCGCCCCTTCGCCGCTTCACGTCAACCTCCATCCAGTATGTTTCCCAGCCTCGGGTCGGACCGATGCCATCCATCGTACCCGGCCCCTGAATGCTTCGAGCATGCGCTTCATCCAGGAACATGAACGGCTTGCCGCCGGACGCCACCTTCTCGATTTCCTGCCTCAGCAGGCGGCGATACTGGATGATGGCTTTATCGGACTGGCCGAGATGTTCGCGGGTACGATCCTGAATTGCGCCCATGGATTCAACCGCCCACTGGTCATGCACGTTGATGTCGACGCCCATGCCGGTATAGGTCGATGTCGCCTGCTCGTGCGGATCGAAGCCGTAATCGTTCGATTTGTTCTTGCGCGACACATAGTCGGGCAGCTCATAGAGTTCGAGCCGCTGCTCGCGCATCTTCTTTTTGTCGACCGGATTGGTGAAGCTGGTGAAGATCGCGTACCAGTAGCAATTCTCGTCATCCACCGGCACGTGCCACTGGGTGATCGTCATCTCCGTGCTCATCGGAATGACAAACGCATGCGGAAACAGTTGATTGGTCACGCGGACATGTGTGCGCTCATCGTCGATCGTCCGCAGCGCAATCAAACGCAGGCCATATTCGGTCTGTTCCACGTTGATGATCGGGCGATCATATTCACGCAGGATTTTCGTCATCGGCATTTCACTGTCTGCGGACGCACCGCGGAACTGCTTGCCGTAAGCGGTCGAGGTATCCTCGTCTTCAAAGAAACGATGCAGGAAAGAGGCGTGCGCCGGATCGATGCCAACCTCGAGCGCCTGCAGCCAGTTGCAATTGATCAGCCCCTTGAAGGCGAACGTATAGGTCTCGGGCGCGGTGAAACAATCGATCTCCGGAAATGCCGGCGGTTCACCCTCGCCGAGATAGGCCCAGAGAATGCCCCCCTTCTCCACCACCGGATAGGCACGCTGCTTGATATTCTTGCACAGCACCGAGCCGACAGGCTCAGCCGGCGTCTCGAGGCACTGGCCCTCGACGTCGAACAGCCAGCCGTGGAATGCGCAACGCAGGCCGCCATTCTCCAGCCGGCCAAACGCCAGGTCCGCGCCGCGGTGCGGGCAATCGCGATCCATGAGACCGTAGCGGCCCTGCTCGTCACGAAAGAGCACAAAGTTTTCGCCGAGCAATTTCACGGCCCGGATCGGCCGATCGCCTTCGAGCTCATCCACGAGCGCAGCGGGCTGCCAGTACATCCGCATCAATTTCCCGGCAGGGTCCTTCGGGCCGACCCGCGTGATCAGATCGTTTTGCTGCTGGCTCATCATGGTGAGAAATTCCTTCGAGTCTGGAACGGTTGGACCTAGCCAGGGATTACCGCTGAAAATACAACCTGCGCGCTTGTCCAACGCAGCCAATGTCCTTGCATTTCAAACAACACTGATGGGAAAGCTGCGACGGTCGACGCTTTAGACTGCCTCTAATTCCAATCCCTCGCAAGGTTATTTCAGATGCTAAAATTGCCGCGATATCGACCTGTCATGGCGCTGGCAGGACTTCTGGAAACCGCCTATTTCAGCCGCTTTTTATAGGCCTCAGGATCCATATCGCGAATGTCGATGCTGATGCTGTAGGTGTTTTCCAATAGTTTCGACAAAACACTTCTTAGTTCGATACTCAGCATTTCCTTCTGCTGCAGCGTTCGCCCCGCGAGCAGATAAAACGACACATGGAAAAATGATTGAGCCTTCCCGGCGACAAGATAATCATCGAAGGCCTGAGCACGAATCTTGAGATCCTCCGCCTTCACGACACCCGTGGACGCGGCCGCGTGATGAATCTTCATCATCACTTCGCTGAGCGGCGGCATTTCCTGACCCGCTGAATAATGGCAGACGATATGAGGCATTCGGAACGACCGGATATGTGTAGCTAACTATTACAGATCGAAGAACACCGTCTCCAGATCGCCTTGCAGATGAACATCGAAGCGATAGGTCGCAACGTCTCCCGGCTCCCGGATCGCGATTAATGTCGCGCGGCGCTCCTCGGGAACCAGCGCAAGAATGGGATCTGTGGCATTCGCAGGCTCGTGCTCGAAATAGATCCGGGTCTGCGCCTGTTGGGTCATGCCCCGCGCAAAGACCGCAAGCAGGATATGCGGCGCCTGCAGCTCATGCGGTCCCGCAACCGGTCCCGGCTTGATCGTGTGAAATGAATAGACACCGTTGTTATCGGTTCCGCAACGGCCGAACCCCCTGAACGCGGCATTCGGGATCGAACGCGCATCCTGCGGATCGGCGAAACGGCCCCGGGAATCCGCTTGCCAGATTTCCAGCATCGAGTCGGGGACTTCCTTGCCGTCGCCGTCGAAAATGCGGCCAACGATGCGGATACGCTCACCGGAGACCTCAGGCGTCACCAGATCGTTGCCGAAAGCGTCGTTCCACTGATAGTCGCTGCCCGGCGTCAATCCGTACTTGAAGTAAGGGCCGACAGTCTGTGATGGAGTGATGCCGCTCATCAGTCGTTATCCAAAGGTGTGGCGTTGCGTCCGCGCAGGACGATGTCGAAGCGATAGCAGAGAGCCCAGTCGGGCTTCGTATTTTCGAGATCGAAACTCGAAACCATGCGCATTCGCGCCTTTTCGTCGGTGACCGAATTGAAGATCGGGTCGTAGGCAAACAGCGGGTCGCCCGGGAAATACATCTGCGTGACGATGCGCGAGATGAACGAATGGCCGAACAGCGAGAAATGGATGTGCGCCGGCCGCCAGGCGTTCGGATGATTGCCCCACGGATATGCGCCCGGCTTGATGGTGATGAACCTGTAATAGCCGTTGGCATCGGTCTTGGCGCGCCCCGCCCCGGTAAAATTGGGATCAAGCGGTGCCGGATGCTGGTCGACCACGTGGACGTAGCGTCCGCAGGCGTTGGCCTGCCAGACCTCCACCAGAGAATTGGGCACGCCCCTGCCGTCCTCGTCTCGGACATGTCCATGAACGATGATCCGCTCGCCAAGCGGTTCGCCCTGATGCTGCGCCGTGAGATCGTGGTCGTTCTCACGCACGGTTTCGTGACCGTAAACCGGTCCCGTCAGTTCGGACAGCGTATGCGGCATGATGATGAGCGGCTTGATCGGCGAACGCTTCACCGTGCTCTTGTAATCCGGTGACAGCCGCGGCGCATGCGCAGCATTGCTTTCGCGTGGATAGATAAGGGGCATCGCCAGCCTCTCGCACGGTCACGGCGTCGGTGAGCAAACAGCCGGCATAATACCGGCCGAACCCTATCGTCTTAAACCGAAACTTCGATCACAATCCAGTCTGACTGGCCTGAAAATCCGAATGGCTGGCATTGCGATTACCGAATGAACGTCTCTCCCAGATGGCGCCGTAGGGCGGCCCGTCAATGCTGTCGACTGCGGGCTTCTCCCCGCCCGAATCCGGACAGGTTGTTAAACGACTTCCAGAGGATCGAAAGAAGACGTCTCCTGACAGTCGCGCGTATCGCCCGCTTCCCACATCAGCATCGTCAGAACGGCTGCATCGTCCATCGCCACCAGCGGCGAGTGCCAGACGCCAGCACGATAATGAATCACCGAGCGATGATCGCCCACGAAGGCAATCGCGCGTTCGATGTCGGGCTGGCCGCTGGCGTCGTCGGGAGCAACGATGATCAGAAGTCGTGCACAGCGAACCGGAATAAAAACTTGCGATGTCAGGCAATGCCGCTCGAAGCAAACCACCCTGAACGGCAATGATGATGGCGCGATCTGATAAGTATCAAGCACCGGACGCTTGGCCACGGCCTCGTGCGCCAGATCACCAATCCCCAGAATGCGGCGCGCCCGGTTCTGATTGACCGCACGGCCGCCCGCAGCATCAAGGGCCGCGATCGAACCAAACGGAGCAAAAGCCTCCGCCGTCAGTGCCTGCATTTGCAGGCGGCGCGGTGCTGTCGCGGCTGTCATGTCAGAAGTTGATGCCAAGCCATTGCTTGACCTGTTCGTGCAGATCGCCTGCGAAGTCGGCAGGCTCACCGGACGCAGTGATCTCGCCAAGGCTCAGTACGTAGATCCGATGCGACATCGCGATCACCCGCCGCACGTTATGATCGACCAGCAGGATCGCCATGTCTTCCACGGCGAACAGGTGAATCCACTGGAACACTTCTTCCACGATCTTCGGCGACAGACCGATCGACGGCTCATCGATCAGGCAGAGTCGCGGCCGCATCAGCCAGGCCTTGGCGAATTCCACCATCTTCTGCTGGCCGCCGGACAGATCACCCGCCTGCGCACGCAGCTTGGCCCTTAGCGCCGGGAATTTCTCCAGCATCGCCTCGAACCGCCGCTCGACCTCGTCGCGCGGCGGCGTGCCGGTCGTCCGCGACAGGTTCTCCAGCGGAATCCGCAAATTTTCCGTCACCGTCATGAACGGAAACAGGCTGGATTCCTGCGGAATGTACCAGATACCACGCGCGCTCAGGCGGTGCGGCTCGAGGCCGGTGATATCCTCGCCCTCATAAACGATCTGTCCAGCCTTCGGCTTGAGGAAGCCACAGATCGACTTCATCACCGTGGATTTGCCTGCGCCGTTGAGACCGATCAGGCCGGTGATACGGCCCGCCTCCACCGTGAGGCTGAGATCGCGCAGCACATCGATATCCACGCTGTAGCCTGCCGTGACGTGATCGAGCGTCAGCACCGCGCTCATGCCGCATGCCCTCCAAGATAGGCCTCGATGACGCGCGGATCATTGAGTACCTCGCGCGTGGTCGCATCAATAATGACCCCACCCGCATTCATGCAGATCGAGCGCGGGCACAGTTCGACCACCACCGGCATATCGTGACTGACGAGTATGAAGGTCTGACCCTTTTCGTGACGAGACCGAATGAAATCGCCCATGATCTCCTTCATGGTGGGATGCACCGCCGCAAACGGTTCGTCGAGCAGCGCGATCCGCGGCGGCACCATGAAGCACACGCCGAATTCGAGCAGCTTCATCTGACCGCCCGAGAGTTGCCCCGCATCAAGATGGCGGATCACATCGAGCCGCAGTTCCGAGATCAGCGCGTTGGCGCGCGACAGCGCCTCGTCCGCACCGAGGCCGAGCGCCCGCCCCGCCACCAGCAGATTATCGATGACGTTCATGCGGCGGAATACGCGAGTTAGCTGGAACATTCGCATCACGCCGCGCTGCGCGAGACGCTCCGGCGTGAGCCCCTGACAGGGTGTATCATCCAGCAGGATTTCCCCGCTATCGGGAGTTCCAAGGCCGCTGAGAATGTTCAGCAACGTGGTCTTGCCTGATCCATTGGGACCGATCAGTCCGACCAGCTCGCCGGCTTCGACGTTGAACGAAACATTATCGACGGCGGTCAGACCGCCGAAGCGCTTGCTGACGCTGCGAACCGATAACAGCGTCATGCCCGCCTCCCGCGCTGCACGGCCGCTTTGGCCAAGCCCCAGAGGCCTTCGCGGAAGAATCGCGCGAAGATGATGACGAGCGCGGCGAACACCACAAGCTGATAGCCGCCGACATCGCGCAGCCACTCCGAGGTCACGTAGACAAGAAACGCCGCGACCAGAGGCCCCGCCAGCGTCCCAATGCCGCCGATCACCGTCATGCTGACGATCAGACCGGTTTGGCCGATCAGGCCGAGTTCGGGCGTCACCAGTTCGGCGAAGTGGGCATAGAGCGCTCCGGCAAAGCCGGATGCCGCTGCCGAGATGGCGAATGCGGCGGTCTTCCAGAACACGACATTGACACCGGCACGGCGTGCCGCGACTTCGTCGTCGCGGATCGCCTGCAAGAACAGGCCTGCCTTGGATCGCAGCAGCATGTAGAAAAGGACCAGCAGCACGACCAAGGCACCGAGGAACAGGTAATACCAGCCGACACGACTATCCAGCAACGCCGGAACGCTGAGCCCGAGGTCACCGCGCGTGATGTCGATCGAGTTGGCGATCACCAAACGCATGATCTCGGCGAAGCTCAGGGTCGTGAGGGCGAGATACGGCCCGACCAGCCGCATCACCGCGCGGCCCAGCAACAGTCCGACCAATCCCGCAACGACGATGGCAGCAAGGATGCCGAGCAGCGGTGGTGTGCCGAAGTAATGATTCAGCAAGGCGGTCGTATAGGCCCCGATCATCGCGAAGGTCGCGGGCGCGAGCGAAAATTGCCCGGTATATCCTGCAAGCAGATTCCAGCTTCCCGCGAGGATCGCGAAATACATCGACACGATCAGCACGCCGAGCCAGTACGGGTTGCTCACGCCGAGCGGGATCAGCGCGATCACGGCCATCGCGATCAGCGCGGCCCGAAACTCGACCGTGGTTTTGGTGGTGGTAAGTTGCGCGCCGGATTGCTGGGCGGCGGGCGAGCTTGAAGACGATCGCGCCATCACACTTCCCGCCCTTTTTCACCGAACAGACCCTGCGGACGGAAAAGCAGAAACAGCATCAGCAGAATGAGACCGAATGCATCGCGGTACTGATACGACAGATATACGGCTCCAAAACTTTCGATAACGCCCAGCAACAGGCTGGCGACGATCGCACCCGGCACCGAGCCCATGCCGCCGAGCACGACAATGATGTAGGACTTGATCGCCGGGAAGACGCCGACGTCGGGCGAGGCATTGATCACCGGGGACAGCAGCGCGCCCGCGAAAGCCGCAAGGCCGCCCGACAACATGAAAACGATGACGCTGGCTTTCGCCGTATCGATACCGGCCAGCGATGCGCCGAGACGGTTCTGCGACACCGCACGAATTTGTTGACCCCAGAACGACCACTTGATCAACGCCGCAGTGATGGCGATCACGGCGATGGCGATACCGGCAGCGAGCAGACGATGACCGCTGATCAGCACCGGGCCAAGCACCACGCGGCTGGTTTCCACCAGCGGCGGGCCACGAAAAGCATAGGGGCCAACCACCTTGTCGACCAGATTGATGAGGAACAGCGACAGGCCGAAGGTGACGATCACCGCATACTCATCACGCATCAGGCCCCATGACGTATAGCCGGCATAGAGCGGACGCATCAGCGTCCGCTCCGTGAGCCAGCCCAGTGCCGCACCGACGACGAAGGCTAGCGGTAGCGCGATCCATGCCGGCACGCCGAGCGCAAGCGCGATCAACGTGTAGGCATAGGCGCCGACCATGTAGAACTCGCCATGGGCGAAGTTCACGATCTTCAGAATGCCGAAAATCAGCGACAGGCCGACGGCCATGAGCGCGTAGAACAGCCCCGTGATGAGGCCATTCACCGCAAGATCAACATCGATACCGCTCATGATGGATCAGTGCGTCAGCGCAGCCCGCGTCACTTCGCGGGCTTCCACAGCTTGGACTTGTCGAGCGATTGGCCCGGCTGCGACACCAGCACCGAATCCTCGACCTTCTGGTTGACCTCGGTCATCTGGAACGTGACGTAAGGCACGTCGAGCCACTGGTTGAACGCGTAGCCCTTGTCCTTGGCGAAGGTAATCTCGCCGCGCGTGCCGGTGTACTTGGTTTCGCCAAGCGCCTTGATCAGAGCCTCGGACTCGGTGGACTTGGCGCGCTTGGCCGCATCCGCGATCAGGAACAGCGAGTCGGCCGCCTGGAAGAGCAGACGGTTGGGTGCGTTCTTGGTCTTCGCGGTGTAGGCATCGCCGACCTGCTTGCCGAGCGACGGCTGGGCCATCTTCGGATGATACAAGCCGAACACCAGCATCCCCTTCCCCGCTTCCTTCACGTTCTGCCAGAAGTCGGGATAGTCCGCGAGGCCGGAGCCGTCATAGAGCCAGGTCTTGGCCGACGGCGCGACACCCTGCTCATAGACCTGGTTCATCATGATGTAGGCCGCGGGCGGCAGCATCACGTTGATGATCACATCCGGCGGATTGGCACGAAGCGGCAGGATCGCCGGCAGGAAGTCCTTCGACGCACGATCCAGCGTTTCGTATTTGTATTCGATCTCCGGCGCAGCTTTCTTCAATGCTTCACCGATCGCTTTCGCAAGACCGATGCCGTAGTCGGTATTCTCTGCGAACGACAGAACGCGCTTGACGCCGAGGTCCTTCATCGTCGCGGCGGCAGCGGCACCGACACGGCTGTTATAGTTGCCCGGGTTGAAGACCTCCGGATACCCCTTCTCGCGGATCGCGTCGGACCAGCCGTTGGTGTTGACGTAGGGAATCTTATAACGGTGCGCGACTTCCATACCGGCCAGCACCGACGAACTCTGGTGATCGCCGGTAATCGCGACGACCTTATCCCGGGTCACGAGCTTCTCGACCGCGGCACGGGCCTTCTCAGGCAATCCCTGCGTGTCTTCAATGACGAGTTCGATCTTCCGGCCATCCACACCACCGGCGTCGTTGAGGATCTTGGCAGCGACCTCGAGACCATCCTTCACTTGGGTACCCTGCACGACCGAACCCGGAGGCGATTGCGTGATGGTCACACCGATCTTGATCGGATCGGCGGCCTGCGCTCCGCCAAACGGAAGCGCTGCGGCTGCAACCGTCAACGCGAGACCCAGCATATCGCGGCGCAATAAACCTGCCATGTTCGTCATCCCCTGCTTTGTTTTCTTAAGTTCTTGTCTGAACGGTTATATGCGGAGACCCTTCAATTTGAAAACGGTTTTTGCTTTTCGTGCGAATGATTGCCTACGCATCACGGGATAGCGAACATCCATATGTGGTGCCTCTCACAACCAACAGAGAAACAGCAATTCTCCCGCGTCATCAGGCTCCTTCCGCGTAAGCCTTCAAACGCCGCCGCAGCATATCGATCATGTCATCGCGGACAGGATCGTTGGCACCGTCGATCCATGCCGCAGCCAGCGGCAACGTCTTGAGCGGCTCATCGCCCGCCTGCTTGATGGCGACGAATTTCACACCTTTCGTTGCCATGCGCGATGTCCATCGCGGCACGATCGCCATGCCGATCTTGGCGGACACCAGATTGACGATGGTCTGCTTCTCTTCGGCGACCTGAACAACGCGCGCCCGAATTCCAGCGTCCGCAAACAGCTTCATGGTGAGATCGTGGCTGTGCGGCCGCGATCTTCGCTCCGGAACGATCAACGGTTGATCCGCTAGCTCCGCAATAGAAATCTTCCTGCGTGAGGAAAGCGGGTGTTTTGCCGGCACGGCTACAACGGCCGTTTCATGCAGCAGAAACTGAAATGCGAGTTTCTTATTTTTTGTCGCCGGGGGCCTTACAAACGCCAGATCGAGTCGTCCCGCCAAAAGCTGAGGTATCAAGTTAAACGTTTTACCCTCGATCAATTGCACCGTAACATCGGGGCGACGCATACGAAAATCATGCAGGATTCTCGGCAAAAGACCGGCAGCCGCACTGTCAATCGTTCCAACGCGCAGAGAGATCGCACGCTCTCTGACGCGCTTTCGGAAGCCTGACTCAATATCTTCAGCCGCCTCCAGAAGCGGACGGGCCCTTTCGAGCAGGAAAATTCCATCTTCCGTAAGGGCCACACTTCTCGTCGTGCGCGCCAGCAGCCGGGCGCCGAGTTTCTTTTCAAGCAAGTCGATATAGCGCCCCAGCGCGGACGGCAGCATATCCAGCCGTTGAGCCGCTCGCCCGAAATGAAGCTCCTCTGCGGCAGTGACGAAACAACGAAGCTGGTGCAAATCCATCAAAATCTCCAAGGAAGGAGATTATATGACTTTTTTGTATAAACAAAGTCGTATTGAACGCTGGCAAAGACGCCTTCAAAATCATCGCAATCAATGAACCAATTAAACGGGAGAGCGATCCGATGAGAGCAGTCTTTGCAATTGCCGCATATCTTCTGTGCCTGACGCCTTCGCTGGCGCAAGACTATCCGTCGCGGCCTATCACGCTTCTAGTCCCCTTCGCCGCGGGCGGCGCAACCGACACCGTTGCACGCGTGACCGCGCAATCAATGTCCAAGATCCTGGGACAGACCATTGTCATCGAGAATGCACTTGGCGCTGGCGGCACGATCGCGGCAACCCGCGCATCACGCGCCGAGCCCGACGGCTACACGCTGCTCATTCATCACATCGGAATTTCAACGGCAGCCACGCTCTATCGCAAACTGCCATATGACACCAAGACCGCCTTCTCGCCGATCGGAATCGTGACTTACGCGCCCATGACGATCATTGCGCGCCCTGATCTCCCGGCCAACAACCTTCGGGAGTTAATCACATACATCAAGGCGAACGGCGACAAGATGACCTTCGGCAACGCGGGTCTCGGCGCGGCCTCCCACCTTTGCGGCATGCTCTTCATGACCGCCGTCGACAAACAGATTCAGGCAATCCCATATAAGGGAAATGCTCCGGTGATGAACGATCTTATCGCCAAGCAGATCGATCTCACCTGCGACCAGACCACGAATACCACGCAACCGATCCTCGGAAAGCTCGTCAAGAGCTATGCCATCACCACCAAGAATCGCTTGGCGTCGCTGCCGGATTTGCCGACGGCCGATGAAGCAGGCTTGAAGGGCTTTGAAGTCAGCGCGTGGCATGGCATCTACGCTCCCAAAGGCACGCCGGACGCCATCGTTCAAAAACTTTCAGTCACACTTCAGGCGGCACTCAAGGACCCGGATCTGGTGAAGCGGTTTAACGACATCAACACCGATCCGGTCAGTTCGGAAGAAGCCACGCCGAAAGCCCTGAAAACTTTGCTGGACAGCGAGGTCGATCGCTGGGCGCCAATCATCAAGGCCGCGGGGCAATTCGCCGACTGAGCACAAGCACAGTCGGATCCGTTCACAATATCCACTCTTCCATCGGTTAACCAGAACATGAAAACGTATCGGATCGCGGCAATTCCCGGCGACGGCATCGGCACTGAAGTCATTACGGCCGGTGTCGAGGTGCTTCACGCGTTGGCCAAGCGCGAGGGACATATCTCATTCCAGGTCGACAACTTCGATTGGGGCGGAGAGTATTACAAGAAGCATGGACGCATGATGCCGGAGAACGGCCGCGATCAGATCAAGGCCCATGACGCGATCCTGTTCGGCTCGGCCGGACATCCGGACATTCCCGATCACATTACGCTATGGGGACTTCGCCTCGCGATCTGTCAGCCATTCGATCAGTACGCAAATGTCAGGCCGACTCGAATCCTGCCGGGCATCACAAGTCCGCTGCGCGCCGTGACGGACAAACAGCTCGACTGGATCATCGTGCGCGAAAATTCGGAAGGCGAATACGCGGGCGTCGGCGGGCGCGTGCACATGGGATTGCCCGAAGAGGTCGCCACCGATGTTTCGATCATGACGCGCGCGGGCGTGGTGCGGGTCATGCGGTTTGCATTCGCGCTGGCGCAGAGCCGCCCCCGCAAGCTGCTGACTGTCGTGACGAAGTCCAATGCCCAGCGCCATGCCATGGTGATGTGGGACGAGCTCGCGACGGAGGTTTCGAAGGAATTTCCCGACGTAAAATGGGATAAAATGCTCGTCGATGCGATGACAATTCGCATGACGCTGAAGCCCGAGACGCTGGATACGATTGTCGCGACCAATCTTCATGCAGACGTATTGTCCGACCTCGCCGCCGCGCTGGCTGGCTCGATCGGCATTGCGCCGACCGCGAACCTCAATCCCGAACGCAAATTCCCGTCGATGTTCGAGCCTATCCACGGCTCCGCGTTCGACATCACCGGCAAAGGCATCGCAAATCCGATCGGCACGTTCTGGTCCGCGACCATGATGCTTGAACATCTAGGGGAAAAGGCCGCAGCCACTCGCTTGATGCGTGCGATCGAAAGGGTAACCGGCAATCCCGATTTTCACACGCCGGATCTCGGCGGCCATGCGACAACGCGGAAGGTTACGGATGCCGTGATTGCGGCGCTGGAAGGCGACAATGCGTAGTCGGACGCCGGAGCGGCGATAGTCGTCACCGGCGCGGACGGAGGAAGCGGAATCGCGCCGCGCCTGCTTGCGTATGACTGGGCCGCTATCGCGATGGATCTCGATGCCAGCAAGGCGTTGCCTGTTGGCTTTCGACCCGTTACCGGATGAACTTTGGCGATTTGCCTCGAATGTTGTGAAAGCTTCGAATGAGAGTTGCCGGTCCTGAAAGCTGTCAGAACCGGCAATCGTCAGAAGTAACGGACCTACGCCTCGAGGACGCGCTCGGTATAGACCCGGCGGCAATCCATCTCGTATTCCAGATCCTGCACAGGCGGACGGTTGAGGTGCCACGTCAGCCCTTGCCTGAAAATGCCGCGCTTGCCGAGTTCGCTTTCGATGAACGGATAGATATCATGCACGGTATAAAGCTGCGTGCCGGTCACCTGGCTCCAATCGCCGCCAAACGCGCTCATGCGGCGCTCCATCTCGCCAAGAACCCACCGCGCCTTCTCCAGCATCGCAGCGGGAGATATATCGCCCAGACGAACGGCATGGTCGCGGTAGTTCGTTTTTCCCTCCGGCGCTTCGCCGCTCCCCGCGATCACGAATGAAGCCGGAGAATTCGTCGGCGCAGGCACTGTGTAGGAGAACGCGTAGAAACCCGGCTCGGAAGGCGGATCGATTTTGGGACACACATTGCTGCGCGCAACGGGGTTGACGCCGTCAGGCATCAATCCCCATTCCTTCAGGGTTCCGGTGTAAACTTCATTGAACTTGACGAATCCGCTCTCGGTGAACGGCGCGGGCGACCGCAATTCGCAAGCCGCGAACGCGGTCAGTGGGCGACCCGCGTTCTTCAGGGTCTCCGCAATGCGCTCAAAACCTTGACGCAACGGGACAGGCTTCGTGAACCGAACCCTCTCTAAAGTGAATCCCGGTAATGCCGCGACGCCGGCAGAATACTGACTGACACCGGGCATAAACCTATATCCGCCGTTGGCTGCTTCGACAGTCTGAATCATATGACCTCTTCTTGTTGAGCGACGTCCTGTTCGGGATGCGCTGTGAGCTATTCTTCGAGGACGCCGAGATAGGCATCACGAATGATCGGATCAGCAAGAAGCTCCGCACCGGTCCCAGCGCGAACGATCCTGCCCATGTCCATGACGAACGCCGCATCACACAGATCGAGCGCCGTCGTCACGTCCTGCTCCACCAGGAGAATCGACATGCCTTCCGCATTGAGTGCACGAAGCGCCGCCACAAGCTGCTCGACCAGCAGCGGAGACAGACCAAGCGACAATTCATCGATCATCAGAAGCTTCGGCGCACTCATCAGACCACGTCCGATGGCGCACATCTGCTGCTCGCCGCCGGAAAGCGTGGCCGCCGCCTGATTGCGACGCTCGAACAGCTTCGGGAATGTCGTGTAAACGCGGCTCATATCGCGGCCGATCTCGGCGCGAGAGACGTTGCGCGCATAAGCGCCCATCAACAGATTGTCTTCGACACTCATCGCACCGAACAGCCGCCGCCCTTCGGGAACGTGCACAATGCCATGCGCAAGAATCTCCGCGGCGCTGGCGCCAACCAGATTTTTACCGTCAAAACGATAATGACCGGATTGAACCGGAATCAGCCCGGACAGCGCGCGCATCAACGTCGTCTTGCCTGCTCCGTTCGAGCCTATCAGGGCGGTGATCTGCCCCTCGCGGACCGCGAGATCGATGCCCCACAGCACCTGCACCTCGCCGTAACCAGCGCGCAGTTCCTGCAGCTCAAGCATCGGCTTGGCGAGATCGTCAGCCATGACCCGCCCTCTGTGCATATTGCTGACCGAGATAGGCTTCGACGACCGCGGAATCCTTGATCACGTCCCGTGGTGCGCCATCGGCGATCAACTGGCCATTGTGCAGCACGACGATACGCGTACAGACGTTCAGCACCACCTTCATCAGATGCTCGATCATCACGATGGTGATGCCGCTCTCGGAAAGCTGGTGAATCAGCTTTGCTGCGCGTTCGACTTCGGCGCTGTTGAGCCCCGCATTGACCTCGTCAAGGAACAGCAGCTTCGGCTTCATGGCTAGAGCCTTGGCAAGTTCGAGCCGCTTGCGCATCGCCAGCGTCAAAGTCGCAGCAGGTTGATCGGCCTGCGCATCCAGACCGACAAATGCCAGATGGGCTCGCGCTTCCTCACGGGCCGATCTGATATTCTCGCCGGGCTGCGAAAACAGCGCTGCCGCGGCAACGTTGTCCAGCGCACTGAATTCCGCAAACGGCTGCACGATCTGAAAAGTGCGAGCGAGACCGAGCCGAGCCGATTGATAGGTTTTGACCCGTGTGATGTCCTGTCCCATGAACAAGACCTTGCCGGAACTCGCTGGCGTGACGCCGGTCACGGTGTTCACCAATGTCGTTTTTCCCGCGCCGTTAGGCCCGATCAGACCCAGAACTTCGCCCTTGCTGACGCGCAGCGACACGTCCCGCAGGGCCTTCAGGCCGGAGAAGTTCCGGGAAACCGACTGAAGCTGGAGAATTTCAGACACGCTTCGGCCTCCACGACAGGAGACGGTCGCGGATCGACATCAATCCATGCGGGAAGAACAGGAGCAGGATGACGATGAGAACTCCCAGCACTCCACTGTGGATCTGGATGTAATTGCGCCAGACCACTTCCTCGAGGCCGAGGTAGACAAAGGCGCCGATCATGACGCCGAGCGGCGCCCCGAGCCCTCCGATCAGAGCCATGACGATCGGTTTCACCGAGTAGAGAATGTCGAACACGTCGGACGGATCGATATAGTGAACCCATGCCGCATAGACGCCGCCGGCGGCCCCAACGAAACATGCGGATAGTCCGAACGCGATGCTTTTGTAGAGAGTGGCGTTGAGCCCGATCATATTGGCTGCGGTCTCATTCTGGCGAATGGCGGCGAGACCGAATCCGAGCTTCGATCCCGCTACGATCACAACCATGATGGCTGTGCCGAGCAGCAGCGCCCACATCACGTAGAAAAACAGCATCGCGTCCGCCATGATGCCGGCGGACGACGTCACAGGAATGTTCAATCCCATTCCACCGCCCGTCAGATCGGTGGCGTTGTTCACCAATTCCCGAAACACCTCAATCAACGACAGGCTGGCGATTGCGAAATAATGTCCGCGCAGGCGAAGGAGCGCGGCGCCGAGAAGGGCTGCCACCGCAAAGGACATGACGCCCGCAACCACGACGGACACCGACAGCGCGGCTCCCTTCCCCATCAGCACGCCTGCGCTGTAAGCGCCAAATCCGAAGAATGCTGCCGTTGCAAATGAGGGATATCCCGCGAAACCGCCGACAACGTTCCACGACAGCGCCAGGATGCCGTACATGCAGGCGATGGTGCCCAGCCGTAGCGCATAGGAGCCGCCGAAGAGCGGCAGCAAGGCGATGCAAAGTATCAGTGCCAGCAGAAGGAGGTTTGAGCGTGTCATTCAAAGCCCTTCCGACCAAGCAAGCCTTGAGGGCGCACGATCAGGAACACGATCAGGATCGCGAATGAAAGAGTCGTGGCATGCGCGGGCCCGATCAGCGTCGAACCGATACCTTCGATCAGCGCCAGGAATATCCCCCCTGCCAACGCGCCGGACACACTGCCCAGGCCACCGAGGACACAAACCACGAAGGCCTTTCCGAGATAGGCCGTCGAGGTGAGCGGAGAGATAGGGAAGATCAGCGCCATCAAAACACCGGCGCAGCCAGCCAGTGCTGCGCCGAGACCGAATGCGAACGCATAGATCGAATTGACATCGACGCCCATCAGCTTGGCCGCGTCGCGATCGAGTCGGACAGCAACGATGGCACGCCCTACCCGCGATCGTCGCAGGATCAAATACAGCACACCCGTCAATGCCAGCGCCGCGACAGTGGCAACCAGACGATCGACCGGCACGACAACCCCGAAGATGGAAACCGATCCCATCGGAGGCGTCAGGATCAATTTCCGATAGTCGGCCTTGAAGTAGTAGATCATCGCGTTGTTGAGGATCAGGTCGAGACCGAACGTAAGAGTCAGCGTGACAAGAACAGGCGCAGTGATCACACGATTGAGGATTAAACGCTGCAGGACATAACCGAGAGCGAAAAACGCGGGCGCAGCGATGAAAAGCGCATACCACGGGGAAATATGCAGCAGGTTATAGAGCCACCATGCAAGGTAGGCGCCCAGCACGATGAATGAGCCGTGGATCAGATTGATAACGTTCAATACGCCCCAGACCAGCGAGAAGCCGATCGCGATACAGGCGTAAAGGCAGCCCAGAACCAGAGCATTGATCAGAACCTGGGCCGCCAGCATGTCGGACTTCCGCTTTCCTTGAGGCTATTGCGGTCAGTTCACGCCCAGCTTGAAGTCACCCTGCTTGATGATCGCCGGTGAGAGGACGACGGGTTTGCCACCCTGCAACTGAAAGACCGGCGGCTCGAGCGAGTTGATCTGACCGTTGGAACCAAACTTCACCGGTCCCCAGAAGGTCATCACGTCCATCTTGGCGAGTTCGTCACGTACCTTGTCACGATCCAGCGTACCCGCACGCTCGATGGCCATCTGGAACAAAGCACCGGACACGGATGCGGAAGCCTGCGCATAGTCAGGCTCGGACTTGTACTTCTCCTTGAAAAGTTTGACATAGTTCGCGGTCGTGCCGAAAATGTCCTTGCCCGAATATTGCGCCGCCGGATGCCACCAGGCTGCGCTGGTGATGTTGTCGCCGCTCGCACCCGCCGCGTCGATGAATTCCTGATAGGCAGGCCCGGCGATCATGGACACGACGCTGGCCTTGATTTGCTGATCCGTCATCTGCTTGCGAACCAGCAACAGGTCGTTGATGTAGCCGGTCACGAAGATCCACTGCGGCGCAAGGGACTTGATCTGCGACAGCGTGGCCGAATGATCGAGGGTATTGATGGCGTATTTTTCGAAATAAACTACCTCGAACCCGTTCGCCTTTGCCGATTTCTCCATTTCCTGAGCAATCGCCAGCGGGAAGAGATCGTTGCGCGCCAGAATGGCGACCTTCTTCACATCCGGAGCCTTGGCCTTGACGATCTGCGTCAACGGCGTGGTCAGCGTATCGTTAGGCGTGAAGGTGCCGAACAGATATTTGTAACCCTGATCGTAGACCTGCGCCGACGAAGCGGTCGCTGCGATGGTCGGCACCTTGTATTTCTCGGACACGCTGCTGGCCGCCTTGGCTGCGCCGGACCCGAACGCGCCGAACAGGAAATTGACGTTGTTCTGCGTGATCATCTGCTCGCTGGTTTGCACCGCGCGCGGCGTGTTCGACTGATAGTCCGCGTAGACGATCTCGACCTTGTACTTCTTGCCGCCGACGGAAATGCCGCCTGCCTTGTTCGCCTGTTCGGCCCACAGGTCATATCCCTGCTGCTGCTTCACCGCCTCCGGCGCGAGCGGCCCCGTCAGAGGAAGGGGCGCGCCAAACTTGATGACGTCCTGCGCCATCGCCGCAGGCGCGAATAGTCCGACGCTGGATACGAGAAGAAGTGAACTCAGGCGAGGCAACATAAGCCGGAAGCGAGTCATCTGGTTTCTCCATCGAGAACAAAAGCGTGACTTGCCGCGAAGCATGACAAATTAGGAGATCGAATAAAAGCATTGAAATTCGAAGTCAGAATTCTAAAAATTAGACCCATGTGCAGACATGCTGCATTTGCGAGCAAGCTGCCTCAAGGGCTGAAAGCATGATTGAATCAACTGCATTGCGTTATTTTCGCGAGGTCACTCTGCGGGGATCGATCAAGCGCGCTGCGGAATCGCTCAATATCGCGCCCAGCGCCATCAGCCGGCAAATGCAAGGACTTGAAGACGAACTCTCGACCAAGCTGTTCGAGCGCGGATCACGCGGCATGACGCTGACTGGCGCGGGGCAGTTGCTCTATCGTTATGCAGTCGAGAGCGAAGACAAGCTCGACCGGATTCGTGCGCAGGTCGAGGAGTTCGATACGCTGCAGCGTGGCCACGTCAGGATCGCAACTGTCGAAGGTCTTCTCGCAAGCTTCGTCTCAGACTTCGTTGTCGATCTTTCCAGGGACTATCCCGGCATATCGATCACCGTCACAACCGCCGGCACCAATCGGGTCGCGGAAATGGTCGGACAGCACGAGGTTGACCTCGGACTTGTATTCGGCCGCGCGCCTCGTCGGGATCTGATCGAACTGGCGCGCATGCGCCAATCCTTGTGTCTGATGGTCGCGCCGCATCACCCGATGGCGACACGAGAATTCTGCACCGTGAAAGATCTGGCAGGCCTGCGTGTGATCCTGCCGGACCCTTCCTTCGGCATCCGTCAGGAAATCGATCGTGCTTGTGCCAAGGCCAACATTCAACTCGATCTCTATAGCGAGACGAATTCCATCGCATTCTTGCGCACGATCGCCATGAAAACCGGCATAGGGACTTTCCTGCCCCGCGACTCCGCAATGCCCGAACTGATTGCGGGTTCATTGATCGCGATTCCCCTCCGCGACAAGCGCCTGGAGGCAACGCAAATCACTCTCGTGCAACTGGCGACGCGAAATACGACGCCTTCGAGCCTTCGTGTCGCAAAGCTTCTCATCGAACGAATGAAGGAGAGAAAGAACTAGTCGGAGCTTTTGCAGACCAGGGCCCGGCAAATGCCGGGGCGACCCAAGTCCACTTATGTTCTGCACAGGCAGTCGGACGCCATTCAGAAATAAGGCCCGGGCCTGCACTTGCCCGGAGTTCTATTGATTTAGTTGTTCTCTTCGTCCCACATGATGGTGACTAACCCCCTTTTTTCTGAAAAAAGTGCAGCTTATCGGGGCTGGCTTAATAGGTGCATGGTGCACGTAGGGTCACGCGTGCCTCTCCGGCCAAGCGGGCTGAAAGGCATCCGTTTGCCAGTCGGCTGCCCAAAGGAACGACAATGCGCCGCCGTTTATTTCTAACGGGCATGGCCGGAGCTGCCGCTGTGATCGGCGCGACCGGGGCATTTCGCCGTCCTTCGATATCTGCCAACTCCGACGTGCAGAACAGCACGGGTCAGATTTTGATCTGCGGGTTTGACGGCCGCGACGCCAGCTCCAGATCGGCCCAACTGCTCGCGAGGCAGATACGCGACGGCCGCGCTGGAGGGGTCATCTTTGTCAAAGACAACATCGGCAGCAAAAGTGACGTACTTGGTCTGACGGCGCTTTTTTCCGACAATGCCCCGCAGAAGCCGATCCTGGCGATCGATCATGAGGGCGGAGCCGTACAAAGGCTGGTCGCGGCGCATGGCTGCACCCCCTTGCCGTCCGCCAAGACCATGGCTCAGGACTACTCCATCGACCAGGCGCGAAACCTCTACGAAGAGGCCGGTCATGCCCTGGCGCGACTTGGCTTCAACTTGAATTTGGCGCCGGTTGTCGACCTGGATGATCCGCAAAACCCGGCGGTTGGTCATTTTGGAAGAGCCTTCAGCACCGATCCCCAAATTGTGACCACCTATGCAAGAACGCTCATGGCAGGCTTTGCCGCGGCTGGAATATTATGTTCCCTCAAGCATTTTCCCGGACAGGGAGGCGCCAGGTACGACCCCCATCTGGCGCTTCGGGACGACGTTTCATCATCGCGATCTGATCGAGATCTCTCGCCGTTCAGGGAACTCATTCGCGATAGGAGCGCTGTGATGGTGATGAGCGGACATTTGATCTATGAGGGTCAGCCTGCCGTTCTCTCCCGCACCGTCGTGACGGATATACTGCGAGGTACGCTCGGTTTTGAAGGCGTGGCACTAACCGACGATCTCGACATGGGGCTTGCCGGTTACGGCTTTGAGCGCCCCAGCATCGCTCGCAAGGCATTGAAAGCAGGCAATGACCTTTTCATCATCAGAAATCGTAGGAACTACGATCAGGATCTGCCTGCATCTTTCGCTGCATGGATCGCCGAGAGTTTGGCAGACGGAGACATCACAATGGACGATCTGAAAGCATCCGTTGCGCGCGTGCGCAACCTTCGCAAGACGATCTCGATCTGAAATGGGCATTCCGAACGTGCCGATGGATACCGATCTGATCGGAAGCTGCTTGTTTCTCGAAGACAATCTGATCGAGGCGGAAGTCGCGATTGTCTTCGGCATGAATGACTGGCAGCGCCCGGCAGAGCGTGCGATTGAGCTATACCGGTCCGGCAAAGCCAGATTTCTTCTTTTCACCGGCGGTTTCAATAGCAACTTGGGAGAATGCGAGGCGGTTGCCATGTCCGACTTCGCACGGAAGGCGGGTCTGCCGGATCGGGCGGTTCTCGTGGAATCTCGGGCCGCTCACACGGAAGAGAACATGCTCTTCTCCAAGGAAATCCTGGAGACGCATCCGGAGTTCCGCGATCTCAGATCCGCTATTCTTGTGACCATCCATTATCATCTGCGCAGGGCGATCCTGGCGGCAAGGCGACATCTGCCTGCGTCAATTGAGCTTGGATGGACGACTTACCCCAGCCAATATTATTCGGCGTCGGACTGGCACAAGTCAGCCCGCGGAAGATCGAATGCCACATCGGAGATCGCAAAAATCGGCAGATACTACGCCGTCTCATTGACCGATCTGGCTGGTCAGCGGCCATGACACCCGCCATTTCTCGCGGCGAGCCTGCAAACCGAGTCCCCTATTCCACACTGACTCACGCCCTCCTCGACGCGGTCGATCGATTTCCCGAAGGCCAGTTCGTCCACGCAATAAGACATGGCACTCTCTCGACCATATCCTATCGGGACACGCTGCAAAACGCGAAGCGGCTCGCCCTCGCCCTTCAGCGACGCGGCCTGAAGGCAGGCGACGACCTCGTCATCAATCTTCGGAACAGCGAAAATTTCATTCCCGCGCTTTGGGCTGCGCTTCTCTCCAATCTCTTGGCTGTGCCTCTCGTCCAAAACGCAAGCAAGCAGTTCGGAGCAACACGACGCAGAGAGATATTCTCCTTTTTGAACTCGGTCCTAAGCGATGGATATATCCTCACCGATGATCCAGACCTGACGGACACACCGGATGCGGCCGCATCGGGATTGAAGATTCTCCAATTCGACGAATTAAACAACGAAAGGCAGCCTGCCGAGATCGCTATGATCTCTGAAAATCAAGGCGGTGCGCAGCTTGCGGTGCTGACGTCCGGAACGACAGCACAGCCAAAGCTCGTGGGGTTGACCGCAGATGCCGTCCTGGCACGCTGGTGGGCGAAGGTGCCTGACGCGCGGGACGCGGTAACCTTCCTGTCGTGGTCACCCTTCGACCATATCATGGGCCTTGGCCTTGCAGCGCCCAACACCGCGCGCAAGATCCATCTCGATGCTGAATGGTTCGCGGCAAATCCGCTCTCTTGGCTCGATGTTGTCGAACAGACGGGCACCACGCACGCGACCATGACGAATTTCGGCATGTCACTGATCATCGATGCTCTCAAGAGCCAACCGGGACGGAAATGGGATATTAGTCGCGTCCGGAAAATCGGCATCGGTGCGGAGCAAATTTCCCGGCCCCTGTGCCGCAGCTTTCTTAACCTCCTGACACCATTCGGCCTGCCTGCCGACTCGATCATTCTCGGTTACGGCCTCACGGAATGTGGCCCCGTGGCCGGAGGCGGCGCCGTCTTTTCGCCAGATCTAACGGAGGAAGGACCGGTCGTCCTTGATCGACCGACCGCAGGTCATGCCGTACGGATCGTCGACGACAATGGGACCATCTTGGCGGAAGAAGCCATCGGCCTTGTCGAGGTGCAGGGTCCGACCATGACGTGCGGCTATCTGGGAGACGAAGAAGGCACCGCCGACCTGCTGACGGACGATGACTGGCTGCGGACCGGCGATCTAGGCTTCCTCCGCAATGGTCTTCTCACAGTTGTCGGCCGCGAGAAGGATCAGATCGTCATCAATGCCAAGAAATTCTCATGTCTGGAGATCGAGAAAACTATCGCCTCCGAAAGCCGATTTCGCCAGGTTTATGTCGCGCCGTTTCGGGAAAGTCTGATCCGGCGCAGCCCGGCCTCAGGGAAACCGGTAGCCATCTTCGCTGTGGCCGAAAACGACGAAGCTTACGAACTGGCAGATGCAGCCGCCGAGATTCGCTCCATCGTGACCTCGGCCTATCATTTTGTTCCTGCAGTCGTCGGATTGATCAGAAGCGAGGACGTGCCACGAACACCCCTTGGAAAGGTACAGCGCTTTTCGCTTGCTGCGATGGTTGGCGATCCACGCTTCAGCGAACAACTTCACGTTCTCGCTGGACCATCTAACAACGAGGTGCCGGATACGAAATTGATCGGTATCGAACAGATTGTCGCCGAGATCTGGTCCAGGCTTTTGAAGTGCGGTCCGCTCAGTGATTCACACGCCGACTTCTTCGCGCTGGGTGGAGACTCCGTGCTCGCGCTTCAGATGTGTTTCGCGATTGAGGAGCGTTTCGGCCTCTATCTTTCCCCGGAAGATTTTTCTGAACATTCCAGACTATCGGACTTCGTAAACCTCGTTTCCGCCCGGACAAAAGAATCTCCGGGATATCAGGACAACAAGCTCTCACCGGAAAATGCACCGTCCCTTCCGGAATGGGTCGGCGAGAGAATGAGCGAGTTTCTGGCCCAATGGCCGGGGCGGCCCGCTTCGGAGGGAGGCTTCCTGCGTCGCGTGGGAACGGCACAAGCCGGAATTCCCCTCTTCTGGTGTTTGCAAACCAAAGAGGAGGCCTTGCAGTTCGGCCGGATCGTCGGTTCGCGCCGACCGGCCTATATGATGAGGTCTGGATATTTATTTCTCGACTACAATGCACCGGCAGCGAAGGCATTCGTCACTCGCTATGTCGACGAGATCAAGAAGGTTCACCCGAAAGGGCCTTATGTGATCGGAGGCAATTGCCAGGGCGCCATGATTGCGCTCGAAGTGGCACGCGCACTTCTGGCGGAGGGGCGCAAAGTGCAACTCCTTGCAATTGCAGATACGCCCATCGTCGACTTATTCGCAGATCGTCCCTTTGAAGAACCTGTTGCGCTCTTTCTTCCCAATGGAAGCAAGTTCAATCCATACAGAAGGTTCAGATTTCCAAATGCCGGCCTGAAGAAGCTTTTTCCCGCTGGCCATAAAACCTCTGTCATATCCGCCGGCTACGCGTCCATCATGCGCGGTAAGGCATCCGAGCGATTGGCGGAGAGTCTGGAAGAAGCCATTGCGTGGTCTGCGCAACAACTGCCTTGCGATACCGGCCACAAGACGGCCGGCAGCTATCCTGAGTCGATCTACGCAGGCACGATAACGGGCCCCTATTCCAAATTGACTTTACGACCCGGTCAGCAGCTTCGAATCGACGTTGCGATACAGAACCGCAGCCCGCTGGACTGGAAGCCTTTTGATGAAAGCGGCATCGCGCTCGGCAACCATTGGCTGTCGCGCAATGGTGAAGTGATCATCTGGTCCGATGGAAGAACACCCCTGACGCAAACGATCAAAGCCGGTGCACGCAGCCGAATGTTGATCGACACCATCGCACCTCATAAACCCGGCGAGTATCTCCTGGAGCTTGATCTGGTGGAGGAAGGGGTCCGCTGGTTCAGCGAAAAGCATATGTTTCCTTTCCACATTTCCGTTGCGGTCGAGGATAGTCTTGCTGCACTCGCGAGCGATATCTGGAAAACGGGCGGCTGGCGAAGGTGGTTACGAACCGCCTGGCGTTCTCTGTCAACGCGACATCATCGGTAGCTTCTGCTAACGAGAATCCCCTGACAATATGAACACGCCGGAAGCACGTGACCGGCTGAAGTAACGATGTCCTTTTGAGGCTGACTGCCACTCCTTGTTGAGGTTGCTATGTCGAATGATTTGAAGCGTCGGCGCCCTGAAACAGCACAGGATTTACGGAGCCACCGATGGTTCGGTCCGGATGACATGCGCTCGTTCGGCCATCGTTCGCGCATGAAGCAGATGGGCTACGCGCAAGAGGACTTCGAGGGAAAGCCGATTATCGCGATCGTCAACACGTGGAGCGGATTTGCACACTGCCATGCACATTTTCCGGATCGCGTGGAGGACGTGAAACGCGGCGTGCTGCAGGCCGGAGGATTTCCGATCGAAATCCCGGTGATGGCTCTGCCGGAGAATTTCGTGAAGCCATCGACTATGCTGTATCGCAACCTGCTCGCGATGGAAGTGGAAGAAAATCTCCATGCGCAGCCGGTCGATGGCGCGGTTCTGATGGGCGGTTGCGATAAGACAACGCCAGCGCTGCTGATGGGAGCCATCAGCGCCGGACTGCCTGCGATCTATATGCCCGCCGGCCCCATGCTGCGGGGTAACTGGCATGGACAGGTCCTCGGTTCGGGAAGCGATCTGTGGAAGTACTGGGACGAACGGCGCGCCGGAAACGTCAGCGACGCTCAGTGGAACGAAATGGAAAGCGGCATCAATCGCTCCAACGGCGTCTGCATGACAATGGGAACAGCCGCCACTATGACAGCAATGGCGGAAGTTCTGGGTCTGGCCCTTCCGGGCTCGTCCTCAATTCCCGCACCCGACGCCAGTCATCCCCGCATGGCAGCAGCTTGCGGACGACGGATCGTCGAGATGGTTTGGGAAGATTTGCAACCAGCCGACATCCTGACCGCGGGCTCATTCGACAATGCGATCATCACCAGCGCCGCGATCGCAGGATCGACCAACGCCATCATTCATCTGATCGCAATCGCCCGACGCGCCGGCATCAACCTCGCGCTCGAACGTTTTGACGAACTGTCGGCGCGCGTCCCCGTTATCGCTAATATCCGCCCGTCCGGAAAATACCTGATGGAGGATTTTTATTACGCGGGCGGGTTACCGGGCCTGATGAAGAGAATTTCAAACCATCTCGACCTGTCACAGAAGAACGTGCTCGGCCACACCCTCGCGGAGGTGCTGGACGAAGCCAATGTCTGGAATGACGACGTCATTCGCACGGTCGATCAGCCTATATCCTCTGCCAACGGTCTCGCGGTTCTGCGCGGCAATCTCGCGGCGGGAGGCTGCGTAATGAAACCTTCAGCCGCGGAAGCGCGGCTTCTCAAGCATCGCGGGCCTGCTCTCGTTTTTAACGATTACAACCATATGGCATCGCAAATTAATCGCGACGATCTCGACGTGACGCCCGATCACGTTCTGGTCTTGCGCAATTCAGGACCAAAGGGCGGCCCGGGCATGCCAGAATGGGGCATGCTGCCGATTCCGACCAAGCTGGTCAAACAGGGCGTGCGGGACATGGTTCGAATTTCGGATGCGCGAATGAGCGGCACGAGCTATGGCGCGTGCGTGCTCCATGTCGCGCCTGAAAGCTACGTGGGCGGCCCGCTGGCGCTCGTCAGGACCGGCGACATGATCGAGCTCGATGTTCCGGAAAGGCGCATCCATCTGGATATCGATGATGCGGAGATAGAAATACGCAGGGCCACATGGATCGCACCTCCGCCGCGTTTCACACGCGGATATGGCGCGATGTTTTCACAGCATATCGGGCAAGCCGATATCGGCTGCGATCTTGATTTCCTGCAGGCGGGCGCCGCGACGCCGGAACCCGAAATCCACTGAGGGGTGCTGTCGTGCCGTCAGGCGCCGGATTCTCAACGCTGCAGGATAGCCTCGATGGCAGCAGCTATCTCAAGCAGCTTGCGGTCCGCGTTCCTGCGGCCGATCAGCATGAGTCCAGCGGGAAGCCCGTTGATGGGCAAAGGCAACGATACCGACGGGCAGTCGAGCATATTGGCAACGCGCGGATTGCGCAGCACCAGTCCGTTGGCCTCATGGAATCCTGCATCGCTTTCGACCGCCGACAAGAGCGGCGCACGGATGGGCGTGGTCGGCACGATGAAGGCTTCGTCAGATTCGAACGACGCTTCAAAAGCACGAACCGCCGCATCGCGAAGCCGAACCATGCGAACGTAATCGACCGCCTTGATATTGGCACCTGCCTCGATGCGCACGCGCGTCTTGGGATCGATGCCATCGAGGCTGGTGACGCCGAGGCCGACGAGAGTCGCGCCCAGTTCGATCGAAGGAAAAGTCCCGATCTTGTCGATGGCGGCAACGTCATCGAGCGCCTTGTCCATCGAACCGTCCGCGATCCGGAGGCCCGCCTTGCGCAGCCGCGCCAAGGCATCTTCGAATGCGGCCAGGATTTCCGGCTCGCAGCGATCGAACAACCGTCCGTGCGCCACTGTCAACTTAAAGGACTCTGCAGGCGCTGCACTCAGCGCACCGCTGCCTTCTTCCGACAACACCTGATCGGTGAGCGCGCAGTCACGCACGCTCGATGCAATGGGACCAAGAGTATCGAGGCTCGAGGACAGCGAGAATGAACCGTCCAGCGGTACGCGGCCACGCGTCGGCTTGAAGCCGACAGCGCCGGACAATGCCGCCGGAATGCGGATCGAGCCACCGGTATCGCTGCCGATGGCGATCTCGGCCATACCATCCACCACCGAGACCACCGCGCCTGACGACGAACCGCCCGGCACCCACTGACGATCGCGCGGATTGCCCGGCGTGCCGTCATGCGGATTGGTGCCGAGTGCCGAGAACGCATATTCCGTCATCTGAGTCTTGCCGATGATGACCGCTCCTGCCGCACGCAAGCGCTGTACGACGGCAGCATCCTTCGCGGCAGGCGGCAGGCCGCGCAGAACCGCCGAGCCCGCCGTAGTCACCGTGCCCGCCACGTCGTACAGCGCCTTCACCGAGACGATGCGACCGTCCAGAGGCCCGAGCGACTGCCCTGACGTCTCACGCCGATCGGCTGCCTCGGCCTCACGCCGGGCGCTCTCCGTAAAGACAGCGGTGAAAGCCTTCTTCCCTTCCAGATCGGGCGAGGCAATGCGCGCAAGCGCGGCTTCCAGACGTTGAACAGCAGACATCGGCAAGGTCTCATGCGGGAGTTGGTGAGGAAGATGTATCCGGCCAGCGCTCAGGATACGACCGGAAGCACCTTGATATCATAAGCATAGTTCAGTGAACGCTTCAGCACCGGATCGTGCAGTTCCATCTCAAAGCGCGACGCCGGACGGATACCACCAATCGCGCCAGGCGTGCCGCAGAACATCAGCGTGCCGGGCTGCAATGTTTCGGCATCGGCATACTTGCGGATAAGGTCGCGCGGCGTCCGCAGGCTCGCGACCTTGCTCTCCTGATATAGGACGCGCGCGCCATCGATGACAGCCCACGAACGCAGGGTGAGTTCGTCCCAGTGTCCTTCGACATCCGCGTAGGACCAGAGCTGCCGCCCCACCGGCTTGCCGCAAAGCTGTTTTGACAGCGCAATACCAGCGGCTTCCGCCTTGCGGTCGGTGTGGTCGGAGCCGATGCCAATCCACAGACCATCAGCCATGGCGACCACGACCGGCTCGATCTCGCCGGAACTGTCCGGGCCGAGAACGGTAAGCTGGTCGGCCTGAGTCAGCGTCTGCGCCGCCACCCGGTAATAGAGCGGCGTGGTCGAAGGGCGCGGCACGCCGATCGCCGCCAATTCCTCAATATGATGCTCGATCGCGGCCACGTCACGCCCCGCCCAGCCGGCGATCACCAGAGTCTCGATGTTGATACCAATCCGGTCCGTTCGGTCCTTGGCGATGCGATCAAACTGCAGAAGCATTCTCGTTCTCCGCTAGATGCGTGGATTGTTCGGAAATTTCGCCGCGCTCGATCCGCAAGGTGCGATCGGCGATCGCATTGAGTAGCGCGGGCGTGGATTCGGTGATGAACAGCGCCAGATCCGGGCGGTGCTTGCGCAGTTCGCCCAGCGTCCGCGCATAGTCCAGCGCGAGCGCCGGAGCAAGCCCCTGAAACGGTTCGTCCAACAGCAGCACCTTGCGTGCGACCATCAGCGCGCGGCCCAGCGCCACCATCTTGCCCTGACCGCCGGACACCCCGCCGCCCGGCCGCAACCGCATCACATGCAACTGCGGAAGAAATGTATAGATCTCTTCGAGCCGTAGCTTGATCTCGGCCTTGTCGAGATCAAGCGCAAGCCCCGGAAGACGGATGTTTTCCTCGACGCTCATTTCCGGCACCAGACGACGGTCTTCGGGCGCGTAGCCAATTCCGGCACGCGCGCGATAATGCGCCGGCTGCTTGCGCAAATCCTCGCCATCGAGGCGGATGTCGCCGCCGTCGAGCGGCAGAAGCCCCATGATCGCGCGCAGCGTGGTGGTCTTTCCCGCGCCATTGCGTCCGATCAGAATCGTCGTCTTGCGTTCAAGAATCTCGCAGCAGACGCCGCGCAGGACCGGAACGCCTTCGATCGAGACCGCGACCTTGTCGAGCGCCAATGTCATGCGACACCTATGACATTTTTCAGGACGCGCTCATCCTTGAAGATTTCGTCGGGATGCCCCTGGGCCATGATGGTGCCGGCGTTCCAGACCAGAACACGATTGGCATAACGCGCCACCACATCCATATCGTGCTCCACGAACAGCGCGGTGATGCTGCGCTGACGAAGCGCGCTCATCAGCGATTCCATCAGCGAAAACCGTTCGAGCGTGCTGACGCCGCTGGTCGGCTCATCGAGCAGCAGCAGGCGCGGCTTCAGCGCCAGCGCCACCGCGATATCGAGCAGTTTGCGGTGACCTTCTGGCAAGGTACGGCTGACGCGATTGCGATCATCCCGCAATCCGATCAGGTCCAGCAGCGCTATCGCCTCGTCGCGCCGGGCTCGCGATCCGAGCGGGCGCACCATGGTCCACAGACCGTCCTTCGCCGCAAGCGCCAGCATCATGTTGTCGAGCACGGTCTGGTCAGAGAACAGTTGCGGGATCTGGAAGGCCCGCGCGACGCCACGACGCGTGATGGCGCGCGGCGTCAGCCCGGTAATCGCATGGCCGTCGAGAAGAACACTGCCTGACCTCGGCCGGACGTACCCGGTGCAGAGATTGAGCAGCGTTGTCTTTCCGGAGCCGTTCGGCCCGATCACCGCGAGAAATTCACCCTCATTGATGTCGAGGCTGACGCCGTCGGCCGCCTTCACACCGCTGAATTCAACGTGCAGATTTCTCGCCTGCAGAATCGGAGCGCTCATTGGGCCGAAACCTCGCTACGGGAGAAAAGACCGTAAAGCCCTTTCGGCAGGAACATGATGACGGCGATCAGCGTCGCCCCCACGATCAGATTCCAGGCATCGGTGTAAGCCGCGGCCTTGGTGTGCAAGAGTTCAAGAAACAGCGCCCCGATAAAGGCACCGGGCACGCCGCCGATTCCGCCGAACACCGCGACCAGAACGAGATGGCCCGATGCCGTCCAGAATGCGAAATCCGGAACCACGCGGCCGATAGCGAAAGCGGAGATCGCGCCGCCAATACCCGCGAGCATCGCCGACAGAACATAAGCAACCAGCAGAACAGCCCAGACAGGAACGCCAAGATATTCGAGGCGCACCTCATTGGTGTGAACCGCCGACAGGGCATGACCGAGCGGGCTATCGAGATAACGATGAACCAGAAACCCTACCAGCACCATTAACGCCACGCTGCCGTAGAACAACACGTTCTTGAAGGCAGGCTCGCTGAGTGCAAGGCCGAACACATGCGGCACGGGAACCGGCATGCCGTCGGTGCCGCCAGTGATGCCGTAAAGCTTGGCGAACAGCGCATAGAACACCATGGAGACCGCAAGGTTGAGCATCGCGAAAAAGATGGCGCGATAACGGACAAGAAAAGCGCCGACCACCGCTCCCGCCATCCCCGCAACAACCACCGACAACACCAGCAGGATGCCAAAATCCGATATGCCGCTCCCCGCGAAGAAAGCCACGCCATAGGCGCTGATGGCAAAGAACATGGCATGACCGATGGAGATTAGGCCGGCGCGCAACAGGATGGCGACACCGAGCGCAGCGAAGCCCTTGGCGATGGCGATCGTGAGCACGAATTCGAGCCAGGGCGCGACCGTGGGCGCAATGACAAGCGCAAGAACCGCGAGGACAAAGACAAGGGTGCGTATCATATCCGCCTCGCAGTGACCGAACCAAATAGACCATAGGGGCGAACCAGCAGGACGATCAGCATCGCGGCATAGGGTGCAACCGCATCCAGCGAGGGCGCAAAATAGATCGCAAGTACCCGCGCCAGCGCAACGATCAGCGCAGCGAGCGCGGCCCCCTCGATCTGGCCAAGCCCACCGATGGCCGCGACAGCGAATGCCAGCACCATCGTGTCTGCGCCCAATCCGGGGGCAACCCCCGAGGTCGGCACCGCCAGCGCGCCGCCGAGGGCAGCCAAGAAAACGCCGAGCGAAAAGGCAAGAATGAAAATCCTGTTGGTGTCGATGCCGATCGATTGAGCCATCTCCCGATCGAACACCACGGCGGTAATCAGGCGGCCATATCGCGTATGCTTGATGAGGAGGCGCAGACCGATAACGACGAGGACCGCCATCGCGATCAGGGCAATCTGATAGTTGAGATAGACAATGCCGCCGATGGCCGTCGAGCCCATCAACCGCATGGGCGCATCCTCGTAGAGAGACTGAACGCCGAACACGATACGCTGCACATCTTCGAGAATGAGAAACAGGCCGAAGGTGATAAGGATCTGAACGGCCTCGGACTTTCCGTAAGTCCAGCGGATCAAGGTGCTTTCGATCAGCGGCCCGAGGATCACGGCGACGAGAACGGCGCTGAACAGCAACACAACAAACGAGAGATAGGGATTGAGCTGCCGGCTAACGATAAAGAGGCAGAGCGATGCCGCGACATAAGCGCCGATCGAATAGAAGCTGCCATGAGCGACATTGAGGACGCGCAGCACGTTGAAAACGAGTGTGAGTCCCACTGCCGCAAAGAAGATCAGGGCAGCACTGGAGAGCGTATCCAGCGCGAGCGGGATGATTGCATTCATCGTCGGTTCCATGCTTTCCGGCACGGCCTCCCGCGGATATGTCGCGGGAGGCCAGCTGTCACGGATTACTTGTAGCTACCGGGCTTCGGAAGCGAAGCAGCAAAAGCCGGCGTCAAGGTCGAGATCCAGCCGATCGGATCCTGTCCTTCCTTCGGCATCAGCGCATCGCCTTTGTAACGCACCATCTCGCCGATCACCGGGAAGCTCTGGTTAGGCGACTTCACCGTCACGCCGACGATCTGATCGACCATGCCATCATTGTCCGCACGCGTCACAGTGGTGCCGGTGAGCGTCGGCACCTTGCTTCCGCGCATCGCATCGACGAGTTCGGCGCGGCTCGGCCACTTACCACCGTTCTTCTTCATCGCGGCTTCATAGGCTGCCTTCACGTAGAGCAGCGTATTCGCCATCTTGATCGACGGGAACACCGGATACTCGCCATACTTAGCCTTATACGCGTCGACAAACTTCTTTGTCTGCGCGTTCGCCGCAGCGTCTGGCGACATCCACCAGCCATCGCCGAGCACGCCGACGATCACACCCTCCGGCAGCGGCACGCGCTGCAGCACAGTTTCGCCGAGCGCAAGGACAACTTGGCTGGAGCTGAAAAGACCGCGCGGCTGCGCTTGCCGCACGAAGTTTTCGAGATCCGCACCCCAAAGGTTGGAGAACACGACATCTGGCCGCGCCGTGGTCAGGCGCGAAATTTCGGTCTGGTAGTTCGGCGAGCCCATCTTCGGGAAGAGTTCGGCCACCACCTGGATATCCGGGCGCAGGGCTTTCAGCGCGGCCTTGAAGATCGTCGCCGCATCATGTCCGAACGCATAGTCCGGATTGATGATCGCAACCGTCTTTACATCCGGCTTACGGGCCAGAAGGTAAACCGCATAGGCGACGAATTCGGGAACGGTGTTGCCGTTCGGACGGAACACATACTTGCTCTTGCCATCCAGCAGAAGATGATGCGTATCGCAATTCCAGCCCACCGTCGGCACCTGAAGCTGCTCGGCGAGAGGCGCCAGCGCGAGACAGTTCGCACTCGACAACGCGGCAATCATCACCTGATTGCTCGCCTCGCCAGACAGGCGGCGATACTCCGCGATGACGCCTTGGGCGCCTTGGGCTTCATCGACATAGGTCGGCACGATCTTCACGCCGCCGATGCCGCCGGCTGCGTTGATCTGCTCGATCATCAGGTCCGCAGCGTTCTTGCCGGGCATCCCGTAAGCAGCGGCCGGTCCGGACGTAAACGTGAAAATACCCAGCCCCAGCGAATCCGGCTTGGTCTGAGCGACCGCAGGCATGGTCGCTCCCAGGCTACCGACGAGCGCAAGTGCGGAAAGTGCCGTCCTCAACTTCATGATTGTCTCCTTAAAGTGAAAGCGGCCTTCGCGAACAAGTGAAGGCCGCCCTGTCCTCAGACCGGATCGAAATAATGGATTTCAACGAGCATGCAGCCATTGATGGACTTGAACGGTCCATGCTTCGCATGCGGCGGGCGGCAGGCGTAGGTGTTCGGCTGAAAGCTCTCGCCACCTTCGCCGTTCGCATCATTGCCAACAATCAGATCGCCGGAGATGAGATACACTTCTTCCCAATAGTCGTGGGAGAACGGCGCAGTTGTGTAGACGCCCGGTTCAAAGCGAAGCAGCCGCGTCCGTGTGCCGCGGTTGTTTGTCTCATCAAGAGAACCGGACAGAATCTTTTGCTGGATGCCTGCCGGATAGCCTGCCGGGGTTTCCCAACCGCTCTTCAGGTCAATCGTGTGGAATTCGTCATGCTTCTTGTTCACTGGCATTGTCGTTCTCCTTGAAGAATAAATCAGGCGGTCCTGCCCTGCGCGGCAACAATGCCGCTCGGGCCATAGAAATCAAGCGTCGGCCGGTAACGCGAACCGAATTCGGAACGAACCGCGCCCCGGCCGAGCGAGCAGAACGTCTGCGCGATCGAAGCAGCCTTGGCGATGGTCGGGTCTTTCCGATCAAAACAGGAATCTCCACTGCCGGCATGTCAGTAATGAATGGGGAGTGGCCACTCGGGTGTCCGCTCGGCTTCATCAACCAAATCGCGATAGCGGCCACGGAAGAAAACCAGCGGCGCGGGCGAGGACGGATGCGATGAATAGCGAACGACGCGCACCACGAAAATAACGTGGTCGCCGCCATCGTAAGTCGCATAGGGTTCGCACTCAAAATGAGCTAGCGCGCCGGAAATCAGCGGAGCTTCGGCATGACCGACGCTCGTCTTCACCTGATCCCATTTGTTGGAGAGAGCCCGCGCGAATTGATTGGAAACGTTTTCCTGCTCGCGCGCCAGCACGTTGATTGCGAAGCCTTTGGCTTCCTGCATCGCCGGCAGGCTGAGAGCCTTTCGATCGACGCTAAAGAGGACAAGCGGAGGATCGACGGAAACGGAATTGAACGAACTCATCGTCATTCCGACCAGATCATCGCCCCTGCCGCGCGCCGTCACCACGGCAACGCCGGTCGCAAATTCCCCTAACGTACGCCTGAAAGCACGATCCTGCACGGACGCAACCTCATTGACGAAACCAGCCCCATGTTCATTTGCAATATTAGCTTTAATATAAAGCCAATATGACGGCAGTCAACACGTTTTGCCTCTGCCTAGCAAGCCACTCCCGCCGCCTTTCTGCACCAAATATAGGGCAGACGCTGCTGTTGTTGTGGGCAGCGGCAAACGCAATGCGCCTCAGCCGGACATGCGGACTCACGACGTATAAGCGCAAACCGTCTTCAATTCGGAGTAGAAATCGAGCGACCACGTCCCGCCTTCCCGGCCGATGCCTGAACGCTTGAAGCCGCCGAAAGCCGCCCGCTCATCGCGCACCCGCCAGCAGTTCACCCATACCGTCCCGGTTTCGATTTCCGTGGCGACCTTGCGTGCCCGCTCCATGTTTTTCGTCCACACCGTCGATGCGAGACCGTAACTCGAATTGTTGACCCGCTTCACGACTTCGTCGTCATCATCGAAAACCGAAATATGTCCGCAGGGGCCGAACACCTCTCTTTGACAGACTTCCGCATCGTCAGGCAGGCCGGTCCAGATCGTCGGCGCGACCCAATAGCCATCCGCGAAAGACGCAGGCATCTGCAACGCGCCTCCGCCGGTGACGACCTGGGCGCCTTCCTGCTCGGCCCGGCGGTAAAAGCCCAGAACCTTGTCGCGTTGAATATCACTGATCGCCGGCCCCAAGGTCGTCACCGCAAGGTGCGGGTCGCCCGGCTGAAGCTTCTTCGTGAGATCCGCAAGACGCTCGACAAACGGCGCAAATATCTTGCGATGCACAAAGATGCGCTCGGTCGTCAGACACACCTGCCCGCAATTGTCGAACATGGAGCGGACCGTACCCGCAGCTGCGGCATCGAAGTCAGCATCATCGAAAATGACCGCGGCGTTCTTTCCACCAAGTTCAAGCGAAACCGGGCGCGGACCCATGGCCGCAGCCTTCATGATTACCTCGCCCGTTCGTGTTTCGCCCGTGAACGTGATCGCACCGACATCGGAATGCGACACGAGGAAACTTCCGGCCGCATCCGCGCCGTGACCGTGCACGACGTTGAGCACGCCATCAGGCAGCCCGACCGCATGCGCGATTTTAGCCAGCAGAACAGCGGTGCGCGGTGAATGCTCCGAAGGCTTCACGACAATGGTGTTGCCGCAGACAAGCGCTGGCGCAACCTTCCAGGTCAGAAGCAGCAGCGGGAGATTCCACGGCGCGACAATCCCGATGACTCCGATTGGCTGTCGCAGCACCATGTTGTCCGCGACGCCTCCCGCGAGCATATTCGTCTGAAATGGCTTGAGATGATCTTCGCGGGCAATCGCCGCGAACGCCCGGAAATTCGCGATAGCGCGCGGAATTTCGACATTACGGGTCGCGGTTATGGGCTTCCCGGTATCCTTGATTTCTTCGGCGACGAGTTCATCGATGTGCTCATCGAGCTTGTTTGCAAGGCGTTCCAGGAACGCAGCACGCTCGAGCATGGTGGTGTTCTTCCAGGGACCTGACAGCGCTTTGCGCGCAGCATCGACAGCACGATCAACCTGCGCCTGGTCCGACTCGACCACCTTCGCAATGACCTCTCCGGTCGCCGGATAGCGCTTCTCGAAATAGTTGCCGCCCTGCTCGCTCTTGCCGCCGATGAAACACGAAATCACGTCGAAGTTTTGCATCATTCACCCACGGGTCCAGCAGCAAAGGACGTTTACGATTCGTCAGGGAAACAGCGCGACGAAAATTCGCGCCAGAAGTTTTGGACTTAGCCACCTCAACGGCTTGCAAAAGCACACCGGAATGCCGACGCCGCGCGCCGTTTCTCCGACCGTCGAAATATCAAAAAATACTAGCTAACTTACAAAGCTAGTCAAGCAGCACGCAACTCGTCCCCGCGAGGAAAAATTTCGGTGCTGCAGCACAGCGAACATCAGCCACTCTGCAGCGTGCAAACGCGATCAACCGCTGGTCGGTCAACAATTGGATTGGAGGAAGGACGTCTTGCAGCCGATCAGGCTGCACGCCTTTTGCTTTTGCGCTTCTCTATGGAATTCGCAGACTTCACAGCTGGCGCCTTCGACCACTTCGACGTGAAAGCGAGCATCGAAACCGCCTTGTCGCCGCAAGGGACGAGGCGCGCCAGCATCGATGACAACAGCGCAAACTCGGCGGCGCTGAGACAGCCGAAAAGAGCGTCGTTGACGGGAGCCTGAATGCTGGCAAGCTCATCGAGCAGCCGCTTCGCTTTGGGCGTCACCGTCAGCAAGACGCGACGGCGGTCGCTTTCGTTGACCCGCTTCTTCACGAGATCGGCTTCGACCAGCTTCGACACTTCAATGGTGACAAATGCGCCCGACAGATGAAGGTGCTCGGCAACGCGGCTTACGCCGACTCCCTTCTCACCCTGCAGGTAGGCGATCGATATCAGGGTCGTATATGCGATGCCTGAAATTCCGAGACGCTCGCCGAATCCAACCCGGCATTGGTCGACACGCGCGCTAAATGCCAGAAAGTCGTGAATGAAGGTGCGAAAAACCGCATCATCCCCTCCGGGCATCAGTTCTGGTTTTGTCACCGTCGATCCCGGCACGCGGGGCAACTCCTGATAGTTCGACTGGAATCAATTCAGCTTACTGGCTAACTGTAGGTATTAATTCAACGAGGGACAACGCAATATTCGCGCTCCCTTGGCTGCGTCATACCTGCTGATCCGTGTTCCCGGCCTGCTTATGACCTCCTCAGAGCGAGCGATCCGGAGTCAGTTGCTTGCGGTTGACGCGAAGTTCGATGATCGCGGGGCCACCCGCGTTAACCGCACGCGAAAAGGCCGCCGGGAAATCGTCATGTGCGTCGATGGCTTCGCCATACGCACCATAGGATTTCGCCAGCGCTGCAAAATCCGGATTCAGCAGATCCGTCCCGCTGGGGCGGTTCGGAAAGCTCAATTCCTGATGCATGCGGATCGAGCCGTACATCGTGTTGTTGACGATGATGATGACGACCGGGAGCTTCTGCTGAACGACGGTTGCGAATTCCTGCGAGGCCATCATGAAACAGCCATCCCCGGCGAGACAGACAACCCGGCGTTCGGGATGGCGCAGTTGCGCGGCGACCGCGGCGGGCAGTCCATACCCCATGGTGCCGGACTTCGGAGCGATCTGGGTGCCAAGGCCGCGATAGCGATAATAACGGTGCAGCCAGACCGTGTAATTGCCGGCTCCGTTTGTTACGATCGCATCGTCAGGTAATGCGGTGTTGAGGTGATCAATCACCTTCGCAAGATCGAAAGGCGGAAAATCCGGTCGCGGCGCCTGATACTCGACATAGGCCAGACGCGATTCCGCCCGCCACGCATCCCAGGACGAATGATCGAGAGGATCGAGCTGCGCGAGAGCTTCGGCAAAGCGAGAGGAATTGGCAGGAATGCCGAGTGTCGGCACATAGACTCGCCCGAGTTCTTCCGGCCCGGGGAAAACATGAATCAGTGCCTGCTTCGGCGTCGGCACATCGAACAGCGAATAATGATTGGTGGTGACGTCGCCGAGACGATCACCGATCACAAGAAGCAGGTCCGCCGTCTTTACCCGCGCCATCAGCGGCCGGCTGCAACCGAGGCTGATGTCGCCGATATATTGTTCGGAGCGATTGTCGAGCACGTCCTGCGACCGGAATCCCGCGACAACCGGCAGATTGTTTTGCTCCACGAAGGTGCGGAACCTGGAAGCCGCCTCTACATTCCAACCGAGATTCCCAACAATAACCAATGGACGCTGCGCCTGCTGCAGAAGCCGACGTACATCGGCCATCTGTTGGGCCGACGGCGCGGCATCAATGGTCGTCGCCGGCGCAGCATCGGCGACACTGCTTGTCGCGCTCAGCACGTCTTCGGGTATCGACAAGACCACTGGTCCCGGGCGCCCCTGCATCGCGACATGGAAAGCACGGCTGACAATCTCGGGAATGCGATCGACGGAGTCGATCTCCACCGCCCACTTCGTCATATCATCGAACGTCCGGCTATAATCCATTTCCTGAAAGGCTTCGCGGCCGCGATGGCTGCGCGGCACCTGGCCGACAATCAAGATCATCGGCGTGGAATCCTGCCATGCCGTATGTAAACCTATCGCCGCCTGCATCGCGCCTGGGCCACGGCTTACCACGCAAATACCGGGCCGCTTGGAGAGCTTACCGTCAGCCTCCGCCATGTGGGACGCCGTCGCCTCGTGCCGGCACATAATGAACCGGACACCAGCATCAGGCTCATAAACAGCGTCGAAAATCGGCAGTGCGCTTTCACCAGGCACGCCGAACATGCGATCGGCTCCATTGCGCCGCAACGCAGACACCAGAATTTGCCCGCCATTGCGCAAGCCGGCTTCTCCGGTCACGGCCTGCGCCGATTGATGCTTGTTCATGTTGTTAGTCCCGATCTCAATTGGAGGCGCGACAACGAGCCGTCGTCACTCCTGAAAGACTTCCTGGCGGCGCTTGCTGATGGAAGGCATCAGGATCGAAATCAGCAATCCCAGTGACAACAGCAGCAGAACGAGGCTAATCGGCCTCTGCAGAAACACGGTCGGATCCCCATGCGCCGTGATCAGGCTGCGGCGGAAATTCTCCTCCAGCATCGGACCGAGGACAAATCCCATCAGCAATGGCGCCGGTTCGGCATTCAGCTTGCGCAGGATGTAGCCGAGCGCCGTGAACCCGACCGTCATGTAAATGTCGAAACTCGAGTTGTTGACCGAGAAAACGCCAATCGCGCAAATCACGACGATGACAAGATAAAGGATCCGGTAAGGCACGTTGAGCAGACGGACCCAGATTCCAATCATCGGCAGGTTGATGATCACCAGCATCGCATTGCCGATGAACATGCTTGCGATCAGCCCCCAGAACAGATCCGGCTGGCGCGAAATGATGGTCGGCCCCGGAGCAATGCCGTGCAAGGTCAGCGCACCGACCAGAAGCGCCATGGTTGCGCTGGTCGGAATGCCCATGGTCAGGAGCGGAACGAAGGACGTCTGTGCTGCCGCATTGTTGGCCGACTCCGGCCCCGCGACGCCCTCAATAGCTCCATTGCCGAAGCGCTCCGGCGTCTTCGAAACGCGCTTCTCGAGCGCATAGGAGGAAAAAGATGCAATGGTTGCGCCGCCACCCGGCAGAATGCCGAATAACGTCCCCAACAGGGTCCCGCGCGTGACTGCGCCCCAGGCGCCACGCAGTACCTTGAACGACGGCCAGATGCTGTTGATCTTGGAGTGATTGACAATCCGCGTTGAAACGCCTTCCAGATTGGCAATGACCTCGGCAACACCGAACAGACCCATCACCAGTGCAACGAAGTTGATGCCATCCGACAATTCGATCAGACCGAACGTCATGCGCGCTTCGCCGGTATTGAGGTCCATGCCGACCATGCCAAGCAGCAGGCCGAGGAAGATCATCGCGATCGCATGAAAAGCCGATCCGTTGGCGAGCACAACGGCGGAGACGAGACCCAGCACCATCAGCGAAAAATAATCAGGCGACGCAAATTTCTGTGTCATCACGGCCAACGGCGGTCCGAGCAGCGCAATAATCACGGTTCCAAAACAGCCCGCGATGAAAGAGCCGATGGCGGCGATGGCAAGCGCCTCGCCCGCCCGCCCCTGCTGCGCCATCTTGTAACCATCGATAGCCGTCACCACCGACGTGGACTCGCCCGGAATGTTGACAAGGATCGCCGTGGTCGAACCGCCATACTGCGCACCGTAATAAATGCCCGCGAGCATGATGATCGCACTCACCGGATCGAGTGCATAGGTCGCCGGCAGAAGCAAAGAAATCGTTGCCACCGGTCCGAGTCCCGGCAACACGCCGATCAGCGTGCCGCAAATGGCGCCGATCAAACAGAACAACAGGTTGAGAGGCGTGGCCGCGACAGAGAAACCGTGGCCGAGAGCAGCGAAGATATCCGTCATGGCAGCACGTTCACCGGAATCTTGAGAAGCCAGACAAAGACGACGGAAGACGCGACCGCCAGTGCAATGCCCGTAATGACGCTCGCAAGCCAGGTGCTTTCACGCGAGGCGAAATGCGCGATGGCGACCTGCATCAGAACCGCAATCACGAGGCCAGCACGTTCGATCAGCAGGCCGAACACCGCGAAGGACAGCAGGATAAAGAAGAGCGGGCGGAGATGAATGGTGCCGACCGGCGAGCCCGTCGCGGCAAGGCCCTTGACCACAAGGACAAGTCCCATGCCCAGCAAAATCAAGGCAAGACCGAGAGGAAAATAGCCCGGCCCCATGTCGAGCACGGTACCGATCGTCAGAGTGCGGATGTACAGCAGCGCCACAGTCGAGATGGCAACGAGAAGAAATCCCGAATAGACGTCGGTATTTCCACGCCGAGCGATAGATTTCATTGGCAAGCTCCCATGCCGCCGGAAGACAGAAGGCGAGCGGTGAGACCTAGCTCACCGCCCGCCGATCGCTGAAGCTCAGGTCTTCTTTTCCGAGATTTCCTTGAGCAGCGCCCGCCACTGATCGACTTCCTTGGCGATCTGCGCGCTATATTCGGCTGGCGTCGTGAACACGGTCGACGCGCCTGCGACCGACATCTGCTTCTTCACCTCGGGATCGGCTGCCATCTTCTTGAGGGCATCGGAAACCTTTGTGACAATCGCATCGGGCGTCGAGGCCGGTGCCATGACGCCGTTCCAAGACTCAACCGCATATCCAGGCAGGACAGTCTCGGCGACAGTCGGAACCTTCGGGGCGAACTCGCTACGGCCTGCCGACGTCACTGCGAGAGCACGAACGGTTTTCGCCTCGAGCTGCGGCAGGGCATCCGTCATGTTGGTGAAAGACAGGTTCACCTCGCCCGCGACCACGGCGGCAGTTGCCGGCGCTCCGCCCTTGAACGGCACATGAGTCATTTTTGTACCGACGCGGCTATCGAACAGCGCGACCGAGTAATACATCAGGCCACCGGCGCCGCTCGAGCCGAAGGTGAGCTTTCCGGGATTGGCCTTGGCATACTTAACCAGATCGTCCATCGAGTTGATCGGCAGCGACGGATTGACGATTACCATCTGCGGGATGGTGCTGACGATGCTGATCGGCTTGAAGCTTTTAACCGGATCGTAGGACGTGGTCTGCGCCACCGGAGCAATCGAGATTGCGCCCACGCTGCAGATGCAAAGCGTATAGCCGTCGCCGGGGGACTTCGACACCAGATCAGAACCGACGATGCCGCCTCCACCCGGACGGTTGTCGACGATCACCGTCTGCCCGAGTTCTTTTTCAAGAAAACGCGCAGTAATACGACCGACGGAGTCGGTATATCCTCCGGGAGCATAAGGCACGACGAGCTTGATCGCCGACTTGCTCGGCCATTCCTGCGCGGAAGCAGTAGAAACGCTTAGTCCGGTGCCCACAAGCAAGGCTGCTATAAGAAGTCGCTTCATTGGAGTTTCCGATCGTTGAGAGGTTTAGTGAGACGGCCTTATGCAACGTGAATTTATGCGATGTTCGATCCGTCGATCCCGAGCGACTGGATCGCCGTATTGGCACCCGGTGTAAAATCGCCAAGCTCGATATCGGTTTTGGCAAATTCAACACGCCGGAACTTGTCCTGATCCTCAAAAGGCACCGTTGCGTCGATACCGAGTTTGGTGCGGATACCATCCTTGCTGACACGAACATATTCGTGCCCACGCGCGCCGGGAATGAGGAATAGATCGCTCGACGCTTCCATGCGTGTTGCGATCGCGTACTCGACATCGATCGGGTCGCGAATATCGATATCGTGATCGACCACAGTGATCAGATCCAAATCCTTCAGCGCGCCGAACGCCGCGAGAATGGCGTTGCGCTGCAATCCATTGTGCTGACGGCTCCGCTTCTCGACCTGAATGATTGCATGAAAACGGTGCAAACCGCCCGACGTCATCTCAACATCCGTCACGATCGGGATTGCAGCCTGCAATACCTTGAGAAGGCTCGCTTCCAACACGTATTTGCGCAGGATAATCGTCTCGCGGCCGAAGCCGTTGATGACGTGATAGATCGGCCGCATGCGGTGGGTCACCGCCGTGACCTTCAGAATGGGGGCATCGGCCGCGGGAGCGGCGAACCCGACGAACTCGCCGAACGGTCCTTCCGGAGCAACCTCGTCAATCGAGATTTCGCCTTCGAGCACGAACTCGCATTCGGCCGGAACGATCATGTCTTGCGACACGGCCTTCGCAACCGTCAACGGCCGCCCCGCAAGGCCACCGGCAACTGCAAGCTCGTCAGCCGTCTCAGGCATCTGCGAGCCCATCGTGGCGGCGGTAAAATGCAGCGCAAGATCCGTACCGATACAGACGGCGACCGGCAGCGACTTGCCGCGCGCTTTGGCGCGTTCGAATGCCAGACGAAGATGCCGGCCGAAGTCGAGCTTGATTGCGAAGCGATCCGGCCCCAGCAACTGCAAGCGATGATAGGATGCGTTGTAGATACCCGTCTCAGGATCTTTGACGATCACGATCCCCGCGGTGACGTAGCGCCCTGCATCACCCGGCGCGTGGAAAAGCGCAGGCAGCAGCTTGGTGACATCGAATCCGGTTTTAAGAACAACCTCCTGCGAAGGCGCATTCGTGACGAGTTCCGGCGGCAATGGTCCGCCGAGCGCGCGCTGAACCAATCCGCGGATGCCACGAAAATCGAGATCAAACGCAGCCTCGCAATTCTCCTTCGAGCTGAGAAGATTACCGACCAGCGGAACATCGTATCCCTTGACTGCGGGAAACAGCATCGTTTGGCGGCCATCGTGCTTCTTCAAGACCGCTGCGATTTCAAGATGGGGGTCCGCCGTCTTTTCAAACGTCAGGATGCGATCTTTCTTGGCAAGACGCGCCAGCGCCGAACGAAAACGAGTATCGAGAATTTGCGGCTGCGCCATATCAGGTCCTGTCCCCACAAGAAATTGCATTGGACGATAGTTAAATTACAAAGCTAGTCAAGAACACGAAACAAGCATTCGCTGATTAAATTAACAGCGTGCACCGCACTATGCAGAGAGCCTGGCGGTCGCGCCGAGAATGACATCGACCTCAGCAGAGACTTCGATCGTTGAGGAATCGGCACCAAAGCACCGCACAACGTCTGCCAGAATGCCGCGGACCTGATGTCGCGAGAGTGCGGCCGGTGCCCGTGTTTTATGCTGCAGCCAGTTGCCGAGCAGATCGTTCTCGATCTGCTCAGCCTGAAGCTCATCGGCCTTGATGCGCGAACGCAGCTGGTCGGTTTCAGATGTTGGAGCGGGCGCCGGTCCAGACTTCAAAGCGGTTCGCAGCGCACGCAGAGGATGAACGACCTGCTCGCGCCATGGACGGCAAACACCGTCCAGTGCTTTCACATCTTCAAAGGACAATGAGATATTCTTTTGCGACGCAGCGAATAAGACAGCAAGAAGCATCATCACATCGACGCCCGCAATAGATTGCAAACGAAGGCACGCTTCGGCCACGCCGGACTCCGCATAGAGACGCAACGCGAAAGACCAGCTTTCGTTCGAGAAATTCTCGCCTTCCTTTGCCATTCGCGCCCTCCCCCAAAGACCCGTTGCAAATTAACCCGTCACTGATCTCGACTTTTACTCGGAGTAAGCCCTTCCCAGCGACGGACGACATCCGTCTTGATCGCGAAAAGATCCAGCACGCGCCCCAACGTCTGATCGACCATCTGATCGATGCTTGACGGCTTGGCATAGAAGGCCGGAACCGGCGGATAGACGATCCCGCCCATTTCAGTCACCGCAACCATCGATCTGAGATGACCGAGATGCAGCGGTGTTTCGCGGACCATCAAAACCAGACGACGGCGCTCCTTCAACACGACGTCGGCGGCGCGCGTCACCAGTGAAGATGTTGCGCCAGACGATATCTCCGCCATACTGCGCATGGAGCACGGCGCGATTATCATGCCCATGGTGGCGAACGATCCGCTGGAAATCGTGGCTCCGATATTCTCCGCCTGATGGACGACATCGGCGAGCGCGAGGACATCGGAAACCTTGATATCCAGTTCCTGCGCCAAGGTGATCTTGGCCGACTTGCTCAGCACAAGATGTGTTTCCACGTCAGTCTGCTGCAATAGCTGAAGAAGCCGGACGCCATAGATGGCACCGGACGCTCCGGTCATGCCGACGATCAGTCGCCGCGGCTCGGTTTCAGCTTGGATCGAAATGGCGCGCCTCCGTCAACACATGGCTTCCCGTGCAGGCCCCATGGGCCGCATTTGCCGCATGGCAAGTAGCTTCGTAGGCATTCGGTCAGCCGACCCCTCCCCGCATCTGAACCGGCGATGACGACATCGGCGGTGAACAGATGCACCTTTATATTCATGGACGAATGGTTCGGCTGTGTAAACGTCTGCCGCAGCGGATCATCATCCGCCGCACCATCTGGCTGCTCGATATCTTGGCTAAGCTCCGCTTACCGAACGCCGAGAAATATAGCCTCAGCACGCAACATCACGACGGATCGACAGCGCGCAATCCATCGTGAAGGGTGTCGGCGATAATGGCCGACCTTCGGTCTATCCGATCAAGCGACCGCGCGGGACGCCGGAGATTTTCCACCGGTTGTGAGTTCATCCGCCAGATCGTAGCTGGACAGCATCTTGTCGAGCAATGCAGTCGACTGCGCCCAATCGAAGGTGCGGAACGCATGGCCCTTGGTGACGAAGGTCGCGCCGGCAAAGAACATTTCGTATTGCGAATGCCGCGATGCAAACTCGGACCCCACCGCATCCCAGGCAAGCTTGTAGAACTTCACCTTGTCGACGGCATTCGCCGCCGGCGACTGCTGAGTCTTTCCGATCAACGCCGCCAGTTCGGGATTTGCGAAATCCTTCACCGAGGAAGGCAGCATGATCATGCCGCCGCCGGCGAGTTCGCGCAGTGTGTTGATGACCTTTGCATAGAGCTGCTGGGTCAGCACCTGTGCTCCGTACAGGAGCGCCCGGTCTGGCGTGAAGTATTGACCGCGCTGCGTGCCCTTGGCTTCCATGCCGAGCACGAAAGCTTCCACCATCGAGACTTCGGCGGCAAGCTGACCGAGCATTTCCCGAACCTGCGGGAAGCCGACGATGCCATTGATCTCGGCAGTGCGATGCGCGACACCGGTAAGAAAGCGCAGCTTGACCGTCAGCCGGATCATTGCCTGATAGTTCTGATATACATGCGCCGGCGTCGCATGGAACTGCTTCTGGCACATCGCGATGTCCTGATCGATGAACACGCGATCCCACGGCACCTTCACGTCATCGAAATAGAGCACCGCGTCGTTTTCGTCGAAGCGGCTGGAGAGCGGGCTATCGAATACCGAATTCGCGCCGGCTTCATAGGATTTGCGCGACAGGATCTTCAGACCCTTGGTATTCATCGGAATGGCGAAGGACACCGCGTACTTCTCGTCGCCGGGCTGCAGCGGTTGAATGCAGGTGACGAAAACTTCGTTGGCCATGATTCCGCCGGTGGCCAGCATCTTGGCCCCGCGGATGATCAGACCATCTGCCTCACGCGAAACAACGCCCGCCGACAGGAACGGATCAGCCTGCTGGGCCGCACTCTTGGAGCGGTCAGCCTGCGGATTGATGATGACGTAAGTCAGATAGAGATCGTTGTCGCGCGCATGGCGATAATAGTCAGCAAGAGCCTTTGCACGTTCGGGATTATAAGCCTCGAACACATCGAGCCCCATGAACATTCCCGCGATGCAGGATGCGACATGGTCCGGCGCGCGGCCCATGAATCCCGCATGAAGTTCGGTCCATGCCTCAAGGCCCTTACGGCGCTTGACCAGCGCGTCGTAGCTGCCCGGCAATTCCCATATCCGGTTGGCGCGGGTTCCGGTCTCAGTCTCGAACGTCATGAGATCGCGATTTTCCGGCGCGCTCTGGAAGTCGAACATACGTCCGATTGAAGCGACTGCTCCGCGATAGGCTGGATGGGTGGTAACGTCCTTGACCAGTTCACCATCGAGGTAAACCTCGCGGCCGTCACGCAGGCTGGCAATATGCTGTTCGCCGTTCTTGATCATGATGCTCCCCAATTCCTGCAATGCTCACCGGCATGGCGGCCACTCAATTAACTTTGATGCAAAGCTATAATGCCAAGTGAGAAGGCGTCAAGTGGCGACTGTCCCGTTTCACCCGCCTTCTCGGATCGATTCGGAGGGGCATGCTCAGCCGTTCCATTTGGTCAGGCGACATGGGCTGAAGCAGATGCTCATTTCCGATGCGCTGAACTGCTTACGTTATGTGCAACCGAACAAATTCCAGTACCAAGCTGGTTCCGCGGGCGAAATCATACGCTTAACCGCGATCTGATGGTTTGCGTCAATACGTGCGACGCGACTGGCTTAATCATGGCAAGGCATCAACGCCTTTATCTAAGCTGCTATCTGATTGCATCATTCGTCATTGCTTAAAGATCTCACACAATCCGCACGTCGGAAAACTGGAACACTCATTGCATGATCCTTGCATGGAGACGCGCATTTCGCGCAACCGATGCAGGAATAACAAGTGCCCGAAACTGTCGCCTCGATCCTTGCATCGCATCGTGCACGGACCGTTACGCCCGAGCAGACGATCGCGCGGACGATCACCCGTATCCGCGCGCATGGCGATGCGGCTATCTTCATATCGTTGCGTGACGAAGCGGATCTGCTTGCCGAAGCGCGGGCACTAGGCGCGAAGAACCCTGAGGATTATCCGCTTTACGGCATTCCTGTTGCGATCAAGGACAATATCGACGTCGCGGGTCTGCCCACCACGGCGGCCTGCCCTTCCTTCACCTATATGCCGCAGCATGATGCGACTGTTGTCGGAGGGTTGCGCAAAGCCGGCGCGATTATTGTCGGGAAGACAAATCTCGATCAATTCGCCACCGGCCTCGTCGGTACGCGCTCGCCTTACGGCATTCCGCGCAATCCCCTGAATCCGGACCTCGTGCCCGGCGGCTCAAGCTCCGGCTCCGCCGTCGCCGTGGCAGCAGGCCTGGTGCCGCTGGCTCTCGGCACTGATACTGCCGGTTCAGGCCGCATCCCCGCCGGACTGAACAATATCGTTGGCCTCAAGCCATCGCGCGGGATGCTCTCGACCACAGGCGTCGTCCCGGCCTGTCGCTCGCTCGATTGCGTGTCCGTCTTCGCGCTCACTGTCGACGATGCCTTTGCCGCACTGCAAGTCATGGCCGCTCATGATCCATCGGATCCGTTCTCGCGATCCATTCCGCCGGGTGAGCTGCTTCCGTCAAATCCTCACGTCAAAATTGGCGTCCCGCGGCTGCAGGATCTCCATTTCTTCGGAGATGCTCAAGCCGAAGCTTCATTTTCGTCTGCGATTGAAAATCTTGCCCAGTTGAATGCAGAGGTGATCGAGGTCGATTTCACCCCGTTTCTGGAAACAGCGCGTCTTCTCTACGAAGGGCCTTGGATCGCCGAACGCTACGCGGCGGTCGGCGCTTTTATTGAAGCTCATCTCCCCGATATTCATCCAATCACCCGCAATATCATCATGGCGGGAAAGACCCCATCTGCCGTCGATACGTTCCGTGCATTCTATCGGCTCGCAGAATTGCGCACGCAGGCTATCGGCATCCTGAAGACCATCGACATGCTGATGGTGCCGACCGTACCGGCTGTCTACACGGTCGCGCAGCTCGACGCCGATCCCATCGCCCTCAACAGCAATCTCGGCACCTACACCAACTTCGCCAATCTGCTCGATCTGGCCGCCATCGCCGTACCCAATCGCATCGCGGCAAATGGAACGCCTTTCGGGGTGACGCTGCTGGCGCCGGCCAGGCAAGACGCGACGATCGCCGGGTTTGCTGACAGGTTGCATCGACAGGCCGATTTGCCGCTCGGAGCGCTGGGGATCAAACGTCAGGCAAACACGAATCTTGGTCTCAACGCGTCGCATCCCGACAAAGTCGCGCTTGTGGTCGTTGGCGCGCACATGTCCGGCATGCCTCTCAACAACGAGTTGCGCATTTTGGGCGCGAACTTGATGGAGCGTTGTATCACCTCTCCGGATTATCGTCTGTTTGCTCTTCCCGGCACCGTTAACAAGCCGGGTTTGCTTCGCGTCAGCGACAACGAAGGTACCTCGATTGAAGCTGAAATCTGGTCGCTGAGCTTCGAGGCATTCGGGCGCTTCGTCGCCACTGTGCCGCCGCCGATGAGCATCGGAACAGTTCGCCTTGCCGACGGACGCATCGAAAAAGGCTTTCTCGTCGAAGCCGCAGCGATCAATGGAGCGCGCGACATTTCCGAATTTGGTGGGTGGCGGCCCTATGTCGCATCAGCAGGAGCTTGAGACGGTGATGATCTTGGCATCGCTCTTGCTTCGTCAGTATCTGACTGCCGCCATCTCAAGCGGCGAACCAACTGATTTCTATCCAGCAAGGAGCACCGAGCATGATTCGTCGTCGTGATTTTCTGATTGGCGCAGGTATCGCAACCATCGCGGCCCCTTCGATTCTTCGTGCTGAAGAACCTGTCGTTATCAAGATGGGCGCGCTCAAGCTGATCCATTCGATCGCGCCTTATTTCTACGACAAATTCACGCCCGCCGGATATCGCGTCGACGTCATCCCGTTCGAGAGTCCGACTGAAGGCAAAAATGCCGTTGTGACCAAGAGCGTCGATTTCGGCATGTTCGGCATCGCCGCCGCGACGCTGGGCGCGGCAGCGGGCGAGCCGATCACGGTGATCGCCAGTGCCTGCAATCGCGGCATGGCGGTGGTCGCAGGCGCAAATGACTCTAGCATCAACACAATCAAGGACCTGAAGGGCAAGAAAGTCGCGATCTGGCCCGGCTCCACGCAAGAGGTCTTCATTCTCGAACGATTGCGGATGGAAGGCCTGTCGATCAAAGACATCACGCCGATCCGTGTATCGTTCAGCGAAATGCATCTCGCGCTGGCGCGCGGCGACGTCGACGCCTATGTCGGCGCGGAACCCGGCCCCGGTGTCAGCCTCGCGAGCGGGATCGGCAAAATCGTCGAATATCCCTACAGCACGGCTATGGGCTCACTGAATATGGTGTTTGGCGCCCATCGCGATACGCTTTCAAGCAATCCGAAGATCACCACCGTCATTCTCGACATCCATCGTAAAGCTTCGGAGTTCGCGATGAAGAACCCGGGTGAGATGGCCGCGATGGCAACGGCAAAGCTCGGCCAGAAGCGCGAGGCCATCGATAAATCCGTCCCGAATGTCGAGCTGACCTGGAAGTTCGGCGACAAGGAAGTCGCTCAGTCCGAGACCTATGCGGAACACATGCTTTCCCTGAAACAGATCAAGCGACTGCCCGACTTCGCAACATTCTTCGACACCAGCTTTGTCAAGAAGATGGAGAAGCAGGCTTGAGTTCGTCGCTCGACACCGTGTCCAATATTACGCCGTCGCGAACCGAGGTGGAGCGATCGCCATCACGGATCGCGCCGATCTGGACAAAATTGCGAGGCCTAGTCCTCGCAATCCTGTTCCCTATTGCAATGCTGATCATCTGGCATCTTCTGACTTACGGTCGGAAATACAGCCTGATTCCTTCGCCCACCGACGTTGCACTGTCACTTTACGATCTCGCCTTTGGCGGGATCAACGACGATGCCTACAGCCAGTCGTTGATGACTCACCTCCTGGCATCTGTCAGCCGAGTCTATGGCGGCTTCGCCATCGCCGCGATTGCTGCAGTGCCGCTCGGGCTGATGATCGGGCGAATTCCGCTTATCCGCAGTCTGCTCGATCCAACTTTGCAGATCATGAGGCCCGTTCCGGTGACGGCATGGCTGCCGCTGTCGATGATCATGTTCGGGCTTGGCCCGCGCTCGGCATTCTTTCTGGTGTGCCTTGGCGCGTTCTATCCCATTCTGGTGAACACGATATTCGGCGTCCGCTCCGTCGATCCGCGACTTTTCGAAGCCGCGAGCATGCTCGGCTGCCAGGGACCCGCGCAGTTTTTTCGAGTCGTTTTGCCGGCAAGTCTTCCGGCGATTTTCACAGGCCTTCGCCTCGGTCTTGGATTTGCTTGGGTGGTGATTGTGGTCGGCGAAATGACCGGTGTTCAAACAGGTCTTGGCGCGATCATCATGGAAGCCCGCCAGTTGTCGCGCACCGAGATCATCATTTCCGGAATGATCATTATCGGCGTGGCCGGATTCCTGTCCGACCGCATGGTGATGTGGCTTGGTAAATCTCTTCTGCGATGGAGTCCAAATTTTGTCTAAAGCTCCGATCCCGATTATTGATATTCGCAATGTCAGCAAGCAGTTTGAAATGCAGGGCCAGCGGATCGACGCGCTCCGTGACGCCAATCTGCGCATCAACAAAGGCGAGTTCGTTTGCTTGATCGGCGCCTCGGGTTGCGGAAAATCGACTCTGCTGCGTATCGTCGCCGGTTTCGAGACCCCGACCAGAGGCGATGCGCTGATGTGGGATGTACCGATTCCTGGTCCCGGCCCGCAGCGAGGGATGGTGTTTCAGGACTATGGCCTGTTTCCATGGCTGACAGTGCGCGGGAATATTGCGTTCGGACCGAAATCGCGCGGACGCAGCACTGCAGAGGTACGAGACACAGTCGAGCGGTTTATTTCGCTTGTGGGATTGCAAAAATTCGCCGATGCCTATCCGCACCAGCTCTCCGGCGGCATGAAGCAGCGCGTCGCGATCGCCCGCGTGCTGGCGAACGATGCCGAAGTGGTGCTGATGGACGAGCCGTTCGGCGCGCTGGATGCGATGACACGCGACCGCCTGCAGGATGAACTGCTCGATATCTGGCAGCGCACAGGATTAACGGTACTCTTCGTGACCCATTCGATCGAAGAAGCGATCTTTCTGGCGGATCGCATCGTGGTCATGTCGCCCGGCCCCGGCCGCATCGATAGCGAGATGGAGATTTCGCTGCCTCGTCCGCGCGATGTTGTTGCTTCGGATTTCAACGACATCCGCCGCGAGCTATCGCTGCGTCTCCATAGTCACCACGGCCGCAAAGCTGCGTAATGGATTAGCGCAGTTAAACGATGAGCTATGTCTGCCTGTAAATGCAGGCAGGATGATTATCGCTAATATTATCAGCGGGCAGATGCAGCAGCGGTAAATCCCGTCTTCAGTTTCTTGCGCAGGAATTCAACGAATGCGCGAACGGCGCGTGGAACATGGGATGCATAAGGCCGGATCGCAAACAACTGATCGCCGAAGGCACCCACCGGGCGCCAATCGTCCAGCACCGGAACCAGCCGTCCCGCCGCGATATCATCCGCGGCACTGAAGTCGGGAAGCAGCGCGATGCCGAGGCCGGAAAGCGCGGCCTCGCGTAACGCTTCGCTATTGTTGGCCGCGAAAGGCCCGGAAATTTCGACATTGACTCGGCCGTCCTTGCCCTTCCCGCGCTCGAATGCCCAGGTCGGTGTCGTGCTTCCACGCAGATAATGGATGCAGTCGTGACGCATGAGATCCTCGGGGGCTTCTGGAGCGCCCCGGCGCCGTAGATAGCTTCGTGAGGCCACCAGCATCGATGTGGTCGCACACAACCGCCACGCGACATGCGTGTCCGGCACTGTGGCCACATGGCGAATGGCGAGATCGAATCCCTCCTTCGCAAGCGAAACCAGATGATCCGACAGTTCAAGCTCGACACGCACGCTCCCGTGCAGCCGAATGAACTCCGGGATCAATGGAACGATCCGCTGCCGCCCCAGCGCGACCGGCGCTGTGATTCGTAGCAACCCCTGGGGCTCGCCCGCGAGATCCTTCACCTCGGAGAAATGCCGCTCGATATCCGCGAAGGACGACCGCGTCGCGTCAACGAGAAACTGCCCGGCTTCCGTCAGCCGCACCGTTCGCGTGGTTCGACGGACCAGCGGCACGCCCGCCGAATGCTCCAGTTCGTTGATGCGCAGGCTGACCGCGGCCTTGCTGACCCCGAGGCGCTCTGCGGCCGCCGTAAAACTTCCCATCTCGGCCAGGATGCCGAGCCAGTGAACGTGCGACCAGAGGCCATCGATTTTCTTAGTCTTCATACGTCTATTGTTCACTATTCTGAACAGTAAGTCCAACTTATGCGCCTGTTTCTCCCGTCGAAGGCGTCTTAATCCTGCTCCCGATAAACATTTCCGGGAGACTGACAATGACCACCGCACCGTTCACAGCGAAAGACGACGTCGGCCACTATATTCACGGCAAGCGAACTGCCACCGCCGACGGCAAGCGCCAGCCGATTTACAACCCCGCCACCGGCGCGGTGTCCCGCCAGCTCGCCCTCGCCACTCCCGCTGAGGTTCAGGCCGCCGTTGAAAGCGCGAACCGCGCATTTCCGGCATGGGCGGACATGCCGCCGATCCGCCGCGCCCGCGTGCTGAACAAGTTCCTGCAATTGATGAATGAGCACACCGACACGCTGGCTGCGATGATCACCGCGGAACACGGCAAGGTCTTTTCGGATGCCCGCGGCGAAGTTGCGCGCGGCATCGACATCATCGAATTCGCATGCGGTATCCCGCATCTTCTGAAAGGCGATCATACCGACCAAGTCAGCACCGGCATCGATAACTGGACCATGCGCCAGCCTCTCGGCGTGGTGGCCGGCATAACCCCGTTCAATTTTCCCGTCATGGTGCCGTGCTGGATGTTCCCGGTCGCGATCGCGGCCGGCAACACCTTCATCCTGAAGCCAAGCGAGCGCGATCCCTCCCCATCAATCTTTATGGCCGAACTGTTGCGCGAGGCCGGATTGCCCGACGGCGTCTTCAACGTCGTTCAGGGCGGCAGGGATGTTGTCGACGCCTTGATCCAGCATCCCGACGTCGCCGCGGTCTCCTTCGTCGGGTCGACGCCGATCGCACATTATGTCCATCAGCAGTGTTCGGCGCATGGCAAACGCGTTCAGGCGCTCGGCGGAGCCAAGAACCATCTGGTGGTCATGCCGGACGCGGACCTCAATCAGGCTGTCGATGCGCTGATCGGCGCAGGCTATGGATCGGCTGGTGAACGCTGCATGGCGATCAGCGTCGCGGTCCTGGTCGGCGATGTCGGCGACAGGATCGTGCCCTTGCTCGCAGAGCGCGCCAAGGCGCTCAGAATCAAGAATGGCATGGATCCGGATGCCGAAATGGGCCCGATCGTGACACGCGAAGCGCTCGAACGCGTCGAAGGTTACATCGATCTTGGCGTCAAGGAAGGCGCCACGCTGGTCGTCGACGGCCGCAACCTCAAGGTCGCGGGCCATGAGAATGGCTATTTTACCGGCGGTACACTGTTCGACAATGTCACGCGCGACATGCGCATCTACAAAGAGGAAATCTTCGGCCCCGTTCTGTCGTGCGTCCGGGCCAAGGATTTCGCGGAAGCTGTGCAACTCGTCAACGATCACGAATTCGGAAACGGCGTGTCCTGCTATACGCGCGACGGCAATATCGCGCGCGAATTCGGGCGCCGCATTAAGGTCGGAATGGTCGGCATCAACGTCCCGATCCCGGTGCCGATGGCCTGGCATGGGTTCGGCGGATGGAAGCGCAGCCTGTTCGGCGACACCCATGCCTATGGCACCGAAGGCGTTCGCTTCTACACCCGACAGAAATCGATCATGCAGCGATGGCCGGAAAGCACCGAGAATGGTCCGGAATTCGCGATGCCGACTGCGCGCTGAGCCTTCGGCTGAGAAGTCATCGGAAAGCAAGATGCCGGCCCACGGGCCGGCATCCTTATGCAATCGTACTGGCTCATAACTCCAGTTTGATCGAGCCAAGACATGGAAGGCCCAGAGCGCAGCCTTCGTCGTGAAACCGGCCTATTGAAACAGCTTCATGGCATTGATGAGCGTTTGAGTTACGCCCGCGAGAAGCGGGATGCCTGCAATGCTCCAGGCCAGAATGAGACGCAAAGTGCTCGTATTGGTCTCAACATGCTCCATTTATCACTCCTCTTGCTCGAGCAAGTTTTTGATTTCAATTGATGGTCCATGCCGAGGCCCAACGCAATCGGCCTCGACATGGACATCACGTTTCAAGCGCGGCTGGGCACAGCATCGGCTGCACCCGCATCGACTTCGCCCGGCTTTTTCATGTGCCACTTCGAATCCACTGCGCGGATCGCCAAATTGCAGATGAATCCGACAATGAATAGACCGGCCATGATGTACATGGTGGTGTTATAGGCCTGCGCCTTCGGTACGCCGTGCGTCACGTTGTATTCACGGATGTAATTGATCAGCACGGGACCGGCGACACCCGCCGCTGACCACGCTGTCAGCAGGATGCCGTGGATAGCGCCGACGTAACGTGTGCCGAAAAGATCGCGCAGATACGCGGGCACGGTGGAGAAGCCACCGCCGTACATCGAGACGATGATCAAGAAGCAGCACACGAACAGCACGACATTTCCGCTGCCACCCGCGTAAGGCACCGTGATGTACATCACAAAGCCGAGGCACATATACACGAAGTACGTATTTTTGCGTCCGATATAGTCGGACAGCGAGGCCCATGAGAACCGGCCGCCCATGTTGAACAGACTCATCAAGCCGACGAGACCCGCCGCAGCGATTGCGGTGATGTGACCCGGGAACATTTCCTGGCTCATGGCGGAAGCCTGACCTAGCACGCCGATACCGGCCGTCGTATTGACGAACAGAACAGTCCAGACAAGCCAGAACTGCGGAGTCTTGACGGCGTCGTACACGAATACGTCGTTCTTCGTGACCATCTTCTTGCCGGTGTCTGCGGACGGCGTGTAGCCCTTTGGCTTCCAGCCGGGAGCAGGAACACGAACGATCGCCGCGCCGAACATCATGAAGCAGAAATAGACACAGCCAAGCACGATGAACGTGTTGAACACGCCGACATCCGTCGCTGTCTGGAATTTGCTCATCAGCCAGACCGACAGCGGCGACGCGATCAGTGCGCCACCGCCGAAGCCCATGATCGCCATGCCCGTCGCCATTCCGGGACGATCGGGGAACCACTTCATCAGTGTCGATACCGGTGAGATGTAACCAATCCCGAGCGCGCAACCGCCAATCACCCCATAGCCGAGATAGATCAGCCACAGCGTATGGGTCTTGATGCCAAGTGCGGAAATCAGGAAGCCGCTCGCCCAGCAGATGGCGGCGGTAAACATCGCCTTGCGCGGTCCCCCCTCTTCGACCCAGCGCCCAAACACTGCGGACGAAATTCCAAGGAACAGCATCGCAATGGAGAATATCCATCCGAGCTCGGTCAGCTTCCAGTCTTCCGGTGCGGACTGAGTGATGCCAAGCAATTTGGTCATGGGCAGGTTGAACACGCTGAACGCGTAGGCCTGACCGATGCACAGATGCACGCAGAGCGCCGCAGGCGGAATCATCCAGCGGCTATAGCCCGGCTTTGCAACCGTCCTTTCCCTGTCGAGAAATGGAATCCACGCCTTGGCGTAGGTCTCCGAGGTATCCATCATCACAGCCATTATGTCTCCTCCCGATGGGTCATTGCCCGTTTGCGCGGTTGTTGGTCCGCGTAACCTTCACGTTTATTTCCGGCGATCAGTTCACTGCAGTTTGTTGGCTGGACCGCTCATGGCTCAGTCCGAAGCCCATTCGCCACACGACGCGACATGTCCGTAAAGGCGTGCAAAGCGGTCCCTCCCGTTACATGCCTGCTTCCCGAAGCATGGAGCGGCACGCGTTATTGCTTGGGTACCGACCAGCATCCGTTTCTTCCGACGCGGCATCATCATGTGAAGCCGCTTCAGAGAATCCGGATATCGATCAGAACGATTTAAAAGATGGAGGGAGGTGAATAGTTTTGACAAACGAGAAATATTGGCGACATAAATCGATTATATCGAATTTATCGGCTACAATATTGATATTACGTGCTTATTTATCTCGAAATGCATCAAAATGAATTTGGTACGCCGATAGTATAAGCACTGATATTCATATATCCGATATTATTGGAGCCACGTGATGGACACCGAACTAGCGCGCACGTTTCTGACTGTTGTCGCATCCGGAAACTTCGTCAGCGCCGCAGAACAGCTCCATGTCAGCCAATCCACGGTCAGCGCTCGAATCCAATCTCTCGAAGAGCAACTGGGATGCACCCTGTTCGTCCGCAACAAGGCTGGCACCATGCTGACTCAGGCAGGACGTCAGTTTCAACGCCATGCCTCTACTCTCGTTCGCACTCTTGAACTCGCACGACACGACATCGGACTGCCGGCTGGCTTCACTGGAACGCTCACGATCGGCGGGCGCATCGGACTGTGGGAAGAATTCCTGCTGCGATGGCTGCCTGATATGCACCGGAGCAACCCCACCATCTCCATCCGCATCGAAAGCGGTCTCGAGCCTGAGATCATGCAGGGACTGATCGAGGGGCGGCTGGATATCGGCGTAATGTATACTCCGCAAATCCGCCCGGGCCTGCAGATACAACAACTCTTCGAGGACCGCCTGGTGATGGTCTCAACGGAGCCGAGCAGCCCGCCCACACCGCAAGCCGGCTACGTCTATGTCGACTGGGGACCGGAATTCTATGCACGTCACAGCGCCAGCTTCCCAAGCTTCGGCGGCTCCGCGCTGAGCGCCAATGTCGGCTGGCTTGGAATGCAACACATCATCAAGAACGGAGGATCCGGCTATTTCCCGGCACGCATCGTTGCAAATCATATCGCGGCCAAGGAACTTCATATCGTCGCGGGAGCGCCCGAATTCTTTATGCCGGCCTATGTCGTATTTCCGATCGATCGCGATGACAGGGTAATCGACAACGCTCTCACGATCATCCACCGCATCGCCAGTCAACAGAGCATAAGCCCCCGCGAAAGCCAGCGACCAAAACGAACACGCGCCGCCAAATTCTGATCAATTAAGTCAGATATCTTTCATCGTTGTTTGCGTCATCCAGCGAACAACACATCGGTCATAATACGGCACAGCTCACAGAAAGACTTGAGTGGACGAATTGTGATGTTCTGTGTGATGATTGATGAAACCACCTCCTTCAGCGGGACACGCTCTTTACGGATAGGACCACGATGACCGCCTACGATACGCAAAACGTCTTTGCCAAGGTTCTTCGTGGCGAGATCCCATCCTACAAAGTTTACGAGAACGACCATACTTTCGCGTTTCTGGACATCATGCCCCGGTCACCCGGACATACGCTTGTGATCCCCAAAGCCCCTGTTCGTGGCCTTCTGGATATTTCGGTCGATGATTTCACCGAGGTGGCCCGCACCACAAAGAAAATCGCTGTTGCCGCCGTGAAAGCTTTCGGCGCGGACGGCGTCATCATTCAACAGTTCAGCGAGCCGGCCAGCGGCCAGGTGGTCCTTCACCTTCACATGCACATCATGCCGATGAAGGAAGGAATTGAGCTTCTTCCGGCCCAGACCGTGAAGGCAGATCCCGGCGTGCTGGAGCAGCATGCCGCCACGCTCATTGCGGCACTGGCTGACTAGAATGATGCCGCAGGGATCTTTCCCTGCTCTCCATCAAAACCGTCAGACGCCCAGATAGCGCTGGAGAATCTCAGGACGCGCCTTGATCTCCTGCGCTGGCCCCTCATGGGCAATATGGCCGTTGTTGATGATATAGACGCGCTGCGCGAGAGCCAGGGTCGCAGCCAAATTCTGCTCCACCAGCACGATCGTTTGGCCCGCAGCTGCCAGATTACGGCATGCCGTCATCAGATCGCGGACGATCACCGGCGCCAAGCCTTCGAACGGCTCGTCCAGCAGGACGATCTTCGGATCCCGCACCAGAGCCCGCGCGATGGCCAGCATCTGCTGCTCGCCGCCCGACAAATCCGTCCCGCGGCTGGTACGGCGCTCCTTGAGGCGCGGAAACATTTCGTAGATGCGGTCCAGCGGCCAGCGGCCCGATGCAGTCAGCCCGGCAAGGATGATATTTTCCTCAACATTCAGACTGCCGAAGATCCGGCGATCTTCATGAACCAGTTGCATACCGGCCTGGGCAATCGAATGGCTTTTCTTGCCGGCAATATCCACGCCATCGAACACGACCGAGCCCGAGCGCGGAGTGATGACTCCCATCAGGCTCTTTAGGGTCGTACTCTTGCCTGCACCATTGCGGCCGAGCAGCGCCACCACCTCGTTGCGCTCCACGCGCAAAGAGACATCAAAGAGAATATGCGAGTCGCCGTAGTATGAATTCAGGCCATTGACCTCGAGCAAACTCATGATTCGAGCACTCCACCGAGATAGGCTTCCTGCACCTTGGGATTGCTCTTGATTTCCTCCGGTGTGCCTTCGACCAGCACGCGACCTTCCTGCAAAACCGTAATACGGCCAGCCAGTTCGAACAGTGCATCCATGTCATGATCGATAATGATCATGGTCCGTCCCTGACTGATGGATTTCAGAAGCTTGACCGTCTCGATCCGCTCGCGCGGACTCATGCCTGCGAGAGGCTCATCAAGCAACAGCAGGCTTGGCGAATTCGCCAGCGCCAGACCGATTTCAAGCCGCCTCTTCTCGCCATAAGCCAGTGAGGAAACCAGAGCATCCGCCCGCGCCGTCAGATTAACCATCGCCAGGGTGTGATTCACCTGATCGCTGACGCCCGGAAAGGTCTCGGCGTTGCGCAACACATCCAGCCGGAATTTCCCACGTAGCTCAGCAAGCACCGCAATCGTTACATTCTCACGCACAGTCAGGCGGGAGAAAAGCTGGTTGACCTGATAACTCTTGGTCAGACCGAGCTGGCAAACATCGGTGACGTTCTTGCCGGTAATGTCGTGGCCTTCAAAGATGATCTTGCCGGATGTGGGCGGAATCTCGCATGTCAGCATCTTGAAGAAGGTCGACTTCCCAGCGCCGTTCGGGCCGATCACGCCACGTAACTCCCCGTGCTGAACAGTGAAATCGATATCGCTGTTCGCCATCAGCCCGCCATAGCGCTTGCTAATCCCGGTCGCCTGCAAAATAGGGCCGCTATAGCCATCCAGTGCACGATGCCGGGGCGGCATCGGAGCTACGGCCGCCTCCGCAATGACTTCCGCTTTAGCGGCCTTCTGCTCCTGCTCTGCCGTCAAACCAGAAGCGGCCTCATCCGGTTCAGCGACGACTGTCTTCCGCCCGAAAGAAAGATCGATGAGATCCTTGAGACCGCCGATAATGCCGCGGCGCAGGAAGCAGACGAGCAGCACGAAAATAACACCGAGCGCCAATTTCCACGAGGCGCCAAGACCGACCGTGTCCTGCAGGAAGTCTCGAAGATAAAGCCAGACCGCGGCGCCCACCAGCGGGCCGAACAATGTGCCGAGGCCGCCGATCACCGTCTGCATCACGAGCTGACCGGACGTGTCGAACGTGAAGGCATCCGGCGGCATATAGCCCTGCATGACGCCGAGCAGACCCCCGGCCAATCCCGCATAGGCCGCAGCAATCACGAAGACGAGCAGCTTATAGCCATGAACGTTGTGACCAAGGGCAGCGGCCCGCAGCGGATTATCGCGGATCGCCACGAGAATGTGCCCGACGGGCGAATGCACGATACGCCGCGCGATGACGATCCCAATCAGGTAACATGCGGCCAGAAAACCATACATGGTCCAACCGCTGCCAATAGCGATACTCTTAAATCCAAAATTGAAGATGGGGGCCGGCACACCCGGAAGGCCGTTTTCACCGCCGGTGAACGCCGCCAACGGCGAGTTCTCGACGAAGAAGAACACCTCGGCGATCGCAACCGTGATCATCGCAAAGTAAATTCCGGTACGGCGCAACGCGATCAGACCGACAATATAGCCGACGACCGCCGCAACCAGCATTCCGATCACGAGAGCGGCCACAACGCTCGGGAAGCCCATGCGCGTCAGCAAGTATGCAGCGACAAAACCGCCCGTACCAAAAAACGCCGACTGTCCGAACGACAGCAGGCCGGTGTAGCCAAACAACAGATCGAACCCGATACCGAACAGACCGAGCACCAGAATACGGCTCATGGTATCCGGCACGAAGCCGAAGCGCGGCAGAATGAATGGTGCGGCGACAAGAACAGCCAGGGTGATGACGTCGGGGAGCCAGCGCATGCGCACCCAGATTGATGGCCCGGACGAACCAGGCTTTGAGGACGGTGTTGACATCATTCAGTTCCGCCCTTGCGATCCAAGTAACCCGTGCGGCCGCGCAACCAGCACGATCGTCATCACGATGAACAGCATTGCGTAGGAATAGCCGGGGTTGATCATCGAGGTGATGCTGAGAATTTCGCCTGCGATCAGGCCTCCCAGCACGGCACCGGGGAACGATCCGACGCCACCGATCACGATGACCACAAACGTCTGCACCAGAATGGCGTCACCAATATCCGGCGTAATGGGAGCTACAGGCAGGTTTACGATGCCGGCAAAGCCGGCCGCCATCGCCCCGATGCCGAAGACGATCATAAAAATCCGGTACACATTGATGCCCAGAGAATCGACCATGACCGAGTCTTCGATGCCCGCACGAACAATCATTCCAAGCCTCGTGCGGTAGAGAACGAGATACAGCGCCAGAAGCGCCACCGCGACGATGCCCACCACCGCGAGGCGATAGGTCGGATAAAACATGAAACCAAGCGACGTGATGCCAGACGCCCATGGCGGCGAAGGCATGGAGCGCGACAGGCTTCCAAAGAAGAAGCGGATGATTTCCACGAAACAAATGCCGAGACCGAACGTCACCAGGATCTGGTCTTCGTCCGGGCGGCTGTAGAAATGGCGGATGATAACCCGCTCCATAACGACGCCAGCCAGCAATACGAACAGCGAACCGCAGAGCACAGCGGCGACGAAGGATTCGGTGTAGCTATAGCCGACATAGCCGGCGTAGCCGCCGACCATGAACATCGCTCCGTGCGCGAGGTTGAGCACGCCCAGCGTGCCGTAAATGATGGTCAGGCCGGAGCTGATGAGCGCCAGAAGCGCCCCCAGCACCAGGCCGTTGAACATCTGTGAAACAAGATTAGCCCAGTTGACCACCAGAAGCCTCGCGCACGGAAAGCAGAATGATGACGCGAGATCAGGTGTAACTGCCGAGCTTGCAACCGAAAGCATCGGGTGCCTGCATCAACGGCCCGCCTTCCACGATGTCGAGCACTTCGTAGAAATCTTCCGGATTCTTCATGCTGCCCGGCTTCTTGCCGCGTGTAATGACCACCGGCCGGATCAGCTGATGATCGGCTGCGCGGAACTGAACTTCGCCGACCATCGACTGAACCTTCGCGCCGGCCTCGTAAGCCTTGATCACATCCGGCGGATAGAACGATTTGGCGCGCTCGACCGCATCCGCCCACATCGCAAGCTGCAGATAGCCGCAGCATGCACCCCATTCCGGATTGCTCTTGTGCTTCGCGCGGAAGGCCTCGTTAAACAGTTTTGCGAGCGGATACTTGTCTTCCATCGTCCACCAGTAATCGGTGGCAGCAATCACACCCTGCATGTTTTCCGCACCGACTTCCTTGGCAAGGAACGGTGTGTTGTACGGCAAGGTGAGTGTCATCTTGCTGAGAATGCCGAATTGCTGCGCCTGCTTTGTCGACAGCACGGCGTCGCGGCCGAAATTGATATTAACGACGACATCGGCGCCGCTGTTGGCGACGTTCAGCAGATAGGATGAGAAGTCCGTCGTGCCGAGCGGCGAGATCTGGTTGGTTACCGTCGTCCAGCCACCCTCTTTCATGTGATTTTCGACCGATTCACGCACCGTATGACCATAGGTGTAATCCGGCGTCAGGAACGCGACCTTCTTGTTCTTGCCGAGATTCTTGATCAGCACCGGCACGATCGCCCGGGCAGCTGTTTCCGCGTAAAAGCATTCGCGGAAGGAATAGCGCACGCAGTCCTTGCCCGTGGTATCGTTGGAGCCCGAGATGCCGGGCAGATAGATGACCTTCTCGCGATCCGCGGTCTTGTTCATCGCAACCGCTTCGGCGCTCGATACCGATCCGGTAATCACAACCGCCTTGTCCTGACTGATGAACTTGGAGAAGTTTTGCACCGCAGTATTTGGCTTGGCTTCGCTGTCCGCGATGCCATGCTTGACCTGCTTGCCGAGCACGCCCTTCTTGATGTTGGGCGAAATCTTGGTCATCAACTCATGGCCAGCATTGAGATGATCGATCGCGAGCTCATAGCCTTTGATCAAATCCTCGCCCTGCGCGGCATAAGTGCCGGTGCGTGGAACGGAAATGCCAACAAAAACCGACGATCCCGACGATCCGGCAGGATAGGTTCCAAGCGCCGGGTGATCTTCGGCGAGCGCAGGAACCACCATTCCTGCTGGCAGGATCGCACCACCGGCCAATCCTGCAGCGGTCTGCAACAATGCGCGGCGCGAAACCGCAAAACCCTGAATATCTTTCTTCATCACGTTTATCCTCCCGAGATATTTTGTTGTGTGATGTGCGACGTTGTCGGTCGCCAAATGCGGAACGAAAGTCCGCTATCGCAAAAACTCATCGTTCTGCGGCGTAAACTCCTGCGATTCGTTCAAGTGATGCTGTTCCGCCCGATCGCGAACCAGCTTTGTGTATGCGGCGGCCATATCGCCTCACGAGAAACGAGGCGTCAATGTCACTTTCGTCGTATGAACTATCGCATTACGATACGCTCATAGTACGATGTATCTAAGGATATTGCGCCGCAATGAATCCTCAAGACGCCATGGGACGCATATGAGCACAAAGCTTAAACGCGCTGCCGCGCATCAATCCGCTTCATTGTCGGAGACAACAGCATCCGGTGCTGTGACACTTGCGAAAGCCGCTGAGAAGAAACCCCGGTTGATCAGCGTTGGCGGTGTGACGACATCTTCTGCTCCCGCGCCTATGAATTCGCTGAGCAGTCGCGCACTCAATGTGCTGAAGCTGCTTGCACCGGAGCTCACGGGAGAGATTCCCCCCAAGGGAAAATGGATTCCCACCAACTCGCTGCTCGAAAATCTCACAATGAAGCGGCTTTCCACCGCGCGCAATTGCGGCCCTCATACCGCGGACGAAATCGTCAAATGGGCCGCTTCCCAAGGGGTGACGATTCAGCCCATCCGGCACGCAGGCAAATCGCTTTCGACCATGTGGAAGGATCTCGAGCAGAAATTTGCAGCAGGAGCGCTTTCGACAATTGAAGTCACCGAGGCACTGGAACGATCCATACGCCGTCGAAGCACGAAAATTCCGCTTACATTCCAGATCATTCTTCTGAGCTTGATCAGTTCTGCCTGCGAATAAACCCTGTCGGTCAGGTCGTTTCGTACAGGTTTTATATTTAGATATACATACGTGACTAGCCGTCATGGGCTCTGGATTCCGGTGATATCGGAGCCATGTCGCGCCGAGAACCGGTGCGATGGCCTCCTCGGCTGTTTATCGGCTATTCGGGAAAATACATGCCTCCGTCAAAGCCAAAGCTGAAACGCAAAGCCCAGACTTCTTCGAGCCTCTCCGGCAACAGGACCCGGGCCGAAACCATGGATTACGAGTCATTGGCCAGCTTCCGTTTTGAGCTGCGGAAATTTTTGGCATTCAGCGACGCCGCCGCGGCCAAGGCCGGGCTGACTCCCCAGCAGCATCAGGCGCTTCTGACCATCAAAGGCTTCTCCAGCAAGATTCCCGTTTCGATCGGGGAACTGGCAAAACTGCTGTTTATCAAGCACCACACGGCTGTCGAGCTTGTGGATCGGATGACCAAGCTTGGACTTCTAAGCAGAGTCGTGGACGACACTGACGCCCGACGTGCCCTGATCAAACTCACGAGAGAAGGCGAACTGCGGTTGCGGAAACTGTCAAAAATTCACACGGCGGAGCTCGGCGCCGTGGGCCCGACCCTTATGAAAATACTGAAACCGTTCCGTCCGCGCTGAGTGAACGAAAGAGCTTGCGGCGATACAAGACCCCGCAAGCGGAGTTTCAAGTTCAAGTGCTGATATCCTCATTGCGAATCACCAAGCCAACATTTGAATCGGCCGGCCTTCGTGTCAGATAAGAAACCCGCTGAGCCTCTGCCGATTTTGCAGTCGCACGGATACGCAACAAGTCTTTGCGCGATACGAGACCCACAAGCCTCGACGTTTGTCGGTCGAGAACCGGCACACGCCCGATCTCATCCGCAACCATGCGATCTGCCAAATGAGAGACAGGCTCATCCGGATAACCAATGGTCAGCGACCGATCCGAGGCTCGATCGAACAACGTTTCCTCACCATGGGGCTGCTCGGATCGCCACTGCAGCACGTCAGACCTGCCGACAAGACCGACAACGCCTCCATCACTGTCGAGGATCGGATAGGACTTGTGCCGCCGTTCCTCACCGGAAAAGAAGGCTATGGCCTCGTCGATGCGCATACTCGCCGGCAACGTATCGACGTCTTTCACCATGACCTCGGAGACACGCAGCAATTCGAACGGGTCGATGCTGTATTCACGCACGACATGCTGACCGCGGCGTGCGATTTTCTCGGTGAGAATTGAGCGTTTAAGCAGCAGAACGGTCACGGCGTAAGCAGATGCCGTGGCGATCAACAACGGACCGAGCAACGAGAAGTTTCCTGTCAGTTCCGCGGCGAACAGAATGCCGGTGAGCGGCGAGCGCATCGTGCCACCCATCATTGCGGCCATGCCGACCAATGCCCAGGCGCCGGTGTCTCCGGGCAGCACCTGGCCTTCGAGCCATCCCGCACAGCCGCCGAAAATCAGCAAAGGCGCCAGCACACCGCCGGAGGTACCGGACGCAAGCGCAATGAGCCAGATGGCCGATTTGACGATCAGGATCGCAACGACTTCATTCGCTGTGGTGCGGCTGCTCAGCAGGTCGCTGATGATGTCATAGCCGACACCCAGAGCCCTTGGCTCGATCAGTCCTCCCAATCCGACGAACAGGCCGCCAATTGCTGGCCACCACATCCAATGGACGGGAACCTCTGCGAACAGATCTTCTGCCTTGTACAAAAGGCCAGTCAGCAGGCCGGATTGCAGTCCCGCGACAATGCCGACGCCCATACTGACAAACAGGCCCCACCATGGCAAATCGAGATGACCGGCGAACGGAAACAAAGCTCCGGAGCCTATCATAAAGGGGCGCCAAGCTGAGGAAACCGCACAAGCCGTAATCACTGGAATAAGGCTACGCGGCTTCAATTCGAAGAGCAGCAGTTCGACGGCCAGCAATACGGCCGCAATCGGCGTGCCGAAGATGGCGGTCATACCCGCGGTGGCGCCCGCGACAAGGAGCGTCTTGCGTTCTGCGGCGCTCATGCTGAAACACTGCGCAAAAAGTGAGCCGATTGCGCCACCGGTCATGATGATCGGCCCCTCTGCGCCGAATGGCCCGCCGGACCCGATCGAGATCGCCGACGACACCGGCTTCAGAATCGCGACCTTGGGTTGCATTCGGCTTCCTCCAATCAGGATAGCCTCGATCGCCTCCGGGATGCCGTGACCACGAATCTTCTCCGAACCAAAGCGAGCCATCAGCCCAATGACCAATCCGCCCAGGACCGGAGCTATCACCATCCACGCGCCCGGCTTGATGCCTGACAACGGAATGTTTGCCGCGGTGAGCTTCTGGAACCACACCAGATTGGTTGTCAGGGAGATCAGGTGCAGCAGCACCCAGGCCGCGACGGCGCCGCCGGTGCCAACAAAAGCAGCCATCAAAACCAGCAGAAGAACGCGTCGATCGGTCGAAAAATCGCCAAGAGGCGGCGAAACGTGCGTGGAAGGAGAGCGATTCATAGTGAACTTTCAAGAAATAACGCGAAAGGGCGCGACCCGGCGCAGTGATTAGGCAGATGCCCGAGGCAACGCAATAATTATATCGTAAAGCGATATAAATGATGGCACATGACCGACAGACATGCTCGGAACTCATACCGGCAAGGCCTGTATCGTCAAAGATTGAAAGCCAAAGCAAGGGCTACCAGCCAACGGTCCGAGTGTTTTGGCAAGGCAGAAGCATTGAACGCGGGGTCCCGCGCTCAATGATCGGTATCGGCCGTCAGGCCGCACTCATTCAAAAAAAGATCGAAAAATCAATTACAAGCCGCGAAATGCGTGCTGCAACACACGTGAAATCACAACCGCACCCAACCCCGCGGAAACGAACCGCCCTGCTAGTCAGCTGTCCAGCCTCCATCCATCATCAAGGACGAGCCCGTCATCAGCGACGAGGCGTCACTGGCCAGGAAGACGATGGCGCCCATCAGGTCCTCGACCTTGCCAAGTCTGCCGAGCTTGATCTTCGACAATACGCTCTCCTTGAACGCAGCATTCTCAAAGAACGGCTTCGTCATCGGCGTTTCGATGAAGGTCGGGCACAGCGTATTGACCCGGATGCCCTGTGCGGCAAGATCAAGCGCCATTGCCTTCGAGAAGCCCTCCATCGCCCATTTGGAAGCACAGTAGAGCGAGCGGTTGGCGCCGCCGACATGACCCATCTGGGATGACATATTGATGATCGAGCCGTGAACCCTGCCAGCAATCATCCGGCGCGCAACAGACTGAGCCGCAAAATAGGCAGCCCTCACGTTCAGATTCATGACAGCGTCGAAATCTTCGACCGGAACATCGATAAACGGATTGGGCCGATTGGTCCCGGCATTGTTGACAAAGATGTGGAACGGATCCTGTGCCTCGACCGCTGCGCGAAACGCCGCGAGATCGGTCACATCGAGCGCCAATGCGTCAGCCGAAAAATTCTTCTCGCGTAATGCTGCTGCAGCTTCATCGATCTCGCTTGCGGTGCGTGCGCACAAGGTCACATGCGCTCCTGCTTCGGCCAATGCGGTTGCCGCAGCCAGACCAATGCCCCGCCCCGCTCCGGTGACCAAAGCGCGCCGCCCCTCCAATCGGAGAGACGGCGTTGTTGGCAGCGATAGGTCGCTCATTCCGCCGCGCTCGCATAAGGGACGTTGCGCCCGCCGTAACGACGCACACGAACGTTGGCCTGTTCGGCATGGCCCGCGAAACCTTCCAGCATGCAAAGGCGCGAGCAGTATTCGCCGATCATGGCAGAAGCCTTGTCGGTCAGAACGCGCTGATAGGTCACGGTCTTGAGGAACTTGCCGACCCACAATCCTCCGGTGTAACGCGCAGCTTTGTTCGTAGGCAGCGTATGGTTGGTGCCGATCACCTTGTCGCCAAAGGCCACATTGGTGCGTGGCCCGAGGAACAGCGCGCCATAGTTGGTCATGTTCTTGAGGAAGTAATCCGGATCGCGAGTCATCACCTGGACATGCTCGGATGCAATGCGGTCTGCTTCCTTCACCATTTCCTCTTCGGAATCGCAGAGAATCACCTCGCCGTAGTCTTCCCAGGCCTTCGCCGCGATCGCACCGGTGGGAAGAATTTTGAGAAGACGCTCGATCTCCGCGACGGCTTCGCGCGCAAGCTTTTCGGAATTCGTGAGAAGAATGGCCGGAGAATTCGGCCCGTGTTCAGCCTGCCCGAGCAGGTCGGTCGCGCACATTTCGCCATCCACGGTATCATCCGCAATGACCAGTGTTTCAGTGGGACCTGCGAACAAGTCGATACCAACGCGCCCATAAAGCTGGCGCTTGGCTTCCGCAACGAACGCATTGCCCGGCCCGACCAGCATATCCACCGGCGCGATCGATGCCGTTCCGATCGCCATTGCGCCGACCGCCTGAATGCCGCCGAGACAATAGATGACGTCAGCGCCGGCGAGATGCTGGGCGGCGACGATGGCCGGAGCCGGCTTGCCCTGAAATGGCGGCGCGCAGGTGATGATCCGCGAAACGCCAGCGACCTTCGCAGTGATCACCGACATATGCGCCGAGGCCAGAAGCGGATACTTGCCACCCGGCACATAGCAACCGACCGAATTGACCGGAATGTTCTTGTGACCGAGCACAACGCCCGGCAGCGTCTCGACCTCGACGTCCTTCATCGCATTGCGCTGATGCTGGGCGAAGTTACGCACCTGCTCCTGCGCGAACTTGATGTCATCTATATTCCGCTGGGATAACTGACTGACGCAGTCCTTAATTTCGGCATCAGTCAGCCGGTAGTCTTTCCGATCCCACTGGTCGAACTTGACCGACAACTCGCGAACAGCATCATCGCCGCGCGTTTCGATATCTTTGAGGATCGATTCAACAGCCGAACGGACCTTTGAATCGTCCTCGGCGCGCTGGGCGGCATCGCGGCTGCGCTTGAGATACTTTGCCATGATAGACCTCCGCGATTACTTGATGGCCTGAGGATTGATCGGCGACCCTGCCGCACCCGGCAGATGCATCGGCGGGGCGCAGAAAAAAAACTCATAGACCTTGTCCTGCGCACAATCTTCCGCAAGTTCCTTCAAATAGAAGATTTCACCCATCGAAATGCCGATGGCTGGAATCACCACCCAATGCCACGGCTGATTGGCCTCATTGGTCTCGTTCGGACGAACCTCGCAACCCCACGTATCGGTGCAGATGGCCGCAATGTCCTTCTCGCGAATCCAGTAGCACGTCTCGAACGCAACGCCCGGCGCATCACCGCCACCATATCCGCTCCAGTCCTTCTTCTTCAGGCAACGCTCCTGATGGCCGGTTCGGACAATGACGAAATCCCCCTTGCGAATTTCGACACCCTGATGCTTGGCACAGGCGTCGAGATCCGCATTGGTGATCGCATAACCGTCGTCAAGCGACTCGACGCCCTTGAACCGGGCGACGTCGAGCAGAACACCGCGGCCTGCCATCTTGTCACGCACATGCTCGATCCCGAGCTTCTTGGCGCCGCGCGCATCGACAAGCTTAGCGTCAAAACCATTGTACATCTTATCGTCGAGAAAGATGTGGCAGAGCGCGTCCCACTGCGTTGAGGCCTGACACGGCATGTTGATCGCGTCATCGGCATAGCGCAGATACGGCGACGGAATATCCTGATTGCCGGCAGCGGCATCGGTGCCTGTCGCCAGCATGGTGTGGATCGGATTCCAGCGGCCGCCGAACAATCCGGACTGGATAGGTTCCTTCAGGGACAGGCCGAGCGCGAAGACCTTCCCCTTCTTGATCAGCTTGCCGGCATTAATGACGTCTTCAGGGCTGATGTTGTTCAGCGTCCCGATCTGATCGTCCGCGCCCCAGCGGCCCCAGTTGGAGAGCTTCTTGGCGGCTTCATAGATAGCGGCTCTGTCGACTTTCATGAGAGTGACCCCTTTTATTTATCGATTGATAACTATTCGAGCATGCCGATGCGCCGGTTCGTCCGTTGGACTAGACCGAGCAGTAGCGCTCCTTGATTTCGTCGTCGGCCAGCAAAGCGGCTGCTGTTGCGTGATGCACGACGGATCCCTGATCCAGCACGTAGGCCCGATCGGCAATGCCGAGCGCCAGTTCCACGTTCTGCTCGACAAGCAGGATTGTCGTTCCTTCCGACTTCATTTTTCGGAACAGTTCGAACATCTCGTCGACGAGCACCGGCATGATGCCTTCGGACGGTTCGTCCAGCATGATGAGGTCCGGTTTGGCCATCATGGCGCGCGCAATAGCGAGCATCTGCTGTTCGCCACCAGACATGGTGACCGCTTCCTGATCGAGGCGCTCCGCCAGACGGGGGAAAATCTTGGCAATCTCGTCGATCCGGCGAGCTTCGTCCTTCTTGTGCGGCGATGCGACCATGCCAAGCCGAAGGTTTTCCTTCACGGTCAATCCCTGCACGATCCGGCGCTCTTCAGGCACATAAGCGAGCCCCAGGCCGAAGCGCACGTGCGCCGGCTGACCCAGAACTTCCTTGCCCTTGAAAGTGACGGAACCGCGTGTCTTGTCCAGAAGGCCGATAATCGACTTCAGGGTCGTCGTCTTGCCCGCGCCATTGCGCCCAATCAGACAAACGATTTCGCCTTTGCTAACCTCAAGACTAACGTCCTGCAGGACATGGCTCGCGCGGTACCAGGAGTTGAGCTTTTCAACACGCAACATAGTTTCAGTGCTCCCGCTGGCCAAGATAGACCCGCTTGACCTGTTCATTCTGGCGCACATCCGCCGGTGTCCCTTGCGCAAGCAATTCGCCATGATGGAGCACCAGAACCCGGTCACTGATCCCCATGACCAATTTCATCTTGTGCTCAACCAGAATGACGGTGCGCTCTTGAGCCAGCTTGACGATGAGGTCCATCATTACGCGCGTTTCTTCCGGGCTCATGCCGGCGGTCGGCTCGTCGAGCAGCAGCAGGCGCGGATTGCTGGCCAGCGCCATCCCGATTTCGAGCGCGCGCTGCTCACCGTGCGCAAGCTCCTTCGCCAATCGTTCTCGGCGATCCCATAGTCCCACTTGCGCGAGCAGGGCATCGGCTTTTTCGACAAGTCCAGGCAACGAGGCGCGAGGCTTCCAGATATTATAACGCGAAACGAAAGCCTGCAGGCCAACACGGATATTTTCACGCGTTGTCAGCAGCGGAAACACGTTGGTGATCTGAAACGACTTCGCGATACCCATATGTGCGAATTCGTGCTGCGCGATGTTCGTGACATCCCGCCCCTCGAACTCAACCTTTCCGCTCGACGGAGCGAACGCACCCGACAGCAGATTGAAATAAGTGCTCTTGCCGGCGCCGTTCGGCCCGATGATGGACGTGATCGCATTTCGCGAGAATTCGGCGGAGATGTTGTTCAGGGCCACGAACTTCCCGAACGATTTGCTCACCCCGGTTGTGCGCAGAATGACCTGCGAAGATGTGTCTGCCGATGTCATTTATTGACCCACTTCAAGATCGTTCCCCAGATTCCGGCCGGGAAGAACAGCACGCAGATCATGAAGACCGCGCCGACGAACAATTGCCAATGAACGGTCCAGAGCGAGACCATGTTTTCCAGCATCAGGAAGACCGCCGCGCCGACGAAGGGACCGAAAAACGTGCCCATGCCGCCGAGCAACGACATCATCACCACCATGCCAGAGGTTTCGATATGCAGGATTTCGATCGGAACGATGGACAGATGCAGCGCCATCAGCGCTCCGGCCAATCCGCAGAAGGCACCAGACAGGATGAAAGTGATGAGCCGGGTCAGGGTAACGTTATATCCCGAGGCACGGGCACGGGCTTCGTTCTCGCGAACCGCCTCGATCACCGCGCCGAACGGCGACGCAAGAATCCGGGAAAGCACGAACAGTGCGAGGATGACAAAAGCCGCGATGACATAATAACGCTTCAACGGATCGATGAAGTCGAGCTTCAGGCCGAAGATATCAATGACGCGAACGTTAATGCCGCGCAATCCGTTTTCACCGCCGGTCCAGTCCACCGCCTGGTAGAACAGATAGAAAACGCACTGCGACAGCGCCATCGTCACCATTGCGAAGTAGATACCGCGGGTACGGATTGCCAGCGCACCGATGGCCGCAGCCATGACGGCACCGGCGAGCGTTCCCACAATGATCGCCGCGTACCAGGGCAATCCGAAATGCACGATGGCAATGCCGCAGAGATAGGAGCCTGTGCCGAACAGTGCGGCGTGTCCGAATGACAGCAGCCCGAGATATCCGAACAGCAGATTGAACCCGACTGCGTAGAGTCCATAGATCAGGATGTTCACGGCCAATGCCGTGAACGGCATCACCAGAGGGAAGAGCAACACAAAGATGCTGGCAAGGATGGCCCGGTGACGCTTGGCGAAATCGAACCAACTCGCCGATGCAGCGCCTGGCTGCGCGAGAGTTTGGGATAGTTCATTCATGATTCTGTTCGCCTTAGCTCATGAGTCCGGCGCGGCCGAAGAAGCCTTGCGGACGGACGAGAAGAACAACTGCCATCAAGGCAAAAATCGAAACCTTGGCCATTTCGGGCGCGAACAGCGACGTCATGCTGACCACCACGCCCACCAAGAGGCCCGCAATGACCGCGCCACCGATCGAGCCCATGCCGCCGACAACGGTCACCACAAACGCCTCGGCCAGAATTGTCGATCCCATTTCAGGGATAACGCCCTGAAGCGGTGCTGCGAGCAGTCCGGCCAATGCGGCAATTCCCGACCCGATGCCGAACACGAACAGCCAAACCCGCGAAACATTGACGCCAAGAACACGAACGATCTGAGGATCACGCGCGCCGGCACGGATAATCAGGCCGAAACTTGTGCGCTCCAGGAATAACCAGAGGCCGAGAAGGACCGCGGCCGCAACGCCGATGATGAACAGGCGATACAGCGGAAAGTAACCGACGCCGATATTGACCGCGCCCTGCAGGATTTCCGGCGTATCGAACGGATAGCCGCTTTTGCCGAAGGCAATCCGGACAAGTTCCACCATCACATAGCTAAGGCCGAAGGTCAGCAGCAATGGATAATCGATGCCGCGACCATAAAGCGGACGGATAAGGAATCGCTCCACGACAAGACCGATGGTACCGACGATCAGCGGAACCGCGATCAGACACAGCCAGAAATTTCCCCCCAGCGAGAGAAGAAAAAGTCCGACATAGGCGCCGACCATATAGAAGGCGCCGTGCGCAAAGTTCACAACGGTCAACATGCCGAAGATCAACGACAATCCGATGGCGAACAGCACATAGATCGCGCCAAGCGCCAGACCGGTGAACAATTGCAACGCGATCAGATCGAAACTCAAACCGGCCATGGGTATCTCCAGAAAAGACGCGCGCCCATCATGGACGCGCGTCCGTTAGTCGGGTTGGTTCAGGACTTGTGACCCAGCGCTTCGCAGGTACGCAGGTTCTTCTCGTTGGGCTCTTCTGTCGCAACCACGTTGAAGACGTCGGCGTCGCCATTCTGGGGTGCGGACTTGGACTCAATGATGAAAATCGACTGCACGGCCTGGTGATCGCACTTGCGGTAGTATTCCGGGCCTTTGTAGTAGTCGTACTTCAGCGCTTCCACCGCCGCGATGACCTTGTCAGTATCGAGGGTACCGGCAGCCTTGGCGCCCATCAGCAACGTCTTGACGCCGGCATAGCCGAGCGCGCCGTAGTCCGATGGAACCTTTCCGCCGTGCATTTTGCGGAAGCGGTCGTTGAAGGCCTTCGCAGATGCGACCTTGTTTTCGATACCCCAGTAATAGGACGTACCGCCGATCACGCCATCGAAGGCCTGCGCGCCGGCAGCGACGCGGCCGGTGTAAAGCAGAATCGGAGCTACAATCTTCATGCTCTTCTTCATGCCGAAATCGGTGGCCTGCTTGAGCGCGATCTGCTGGTCGCGGCCGAAGTTGCTGATGACGAGGATGTCGGGCTTGAGAGCCTGAATACGCGGCAGCAGCGCCGAGAAGTCCGTGGTGCCGAGCGGATGGCGAATATCGACAAGGCTTTCAATTCCGAACGCCTTACCAGCCTCCTGGAAACCGCGGACCATTTCGTGGCCATAAGCATAGTCTGCCGTAAGGAACGCAACCTTCTTGCCGAACTTCGGGAAAGCATAACGGCCGACGGCGCCCGCGGTCAGGTGCGGCGTAAGCGCTTCATGGAAAGTGTATTTGCTGAAATCCTTGACTTCATTGATTTCGTCGGACTGGCTGATCGAGTTGTAGATGATCCCGCGTTCTTTGGTGACGTTGTTCACCGCGAGCTGAACCGACGCAGACAAACTGCCGACGACGAAGTTGACCTTCTCCTTCTCGATCAATTCGAGCGTGCGGGTCGCAGCTTCACCCGGATTGAGCTTGTCGTCGCGGACAAGCAGTTCGGCCTTGCGACCGTTGAGACCGCCGCCCTCGTTGAATTCGGCAATGGCGACCTCAGCGGCGCGGACCTGATCTTGCGCTTCGGTGCCGTAAGGACCCGTCAGCGGAACGGGAAAGCCAACCTTGATGGTCGCTTCCTGCGCCTGCAGAAGATTGATGCGAAACGGCGAAGCCGCCAGGACGGCACCGGTGCCTGCGGTTGCAAGCAGGCGGCGGCGAGAGATCGATCCGATTGTCTTTTTAGCCATGTGTTCCTCCGATATCGTTTCTAGTGTTGATTAGATGCGTCCGAGAGCAGTGAGAATGATCTTTGGCGTCAGCGGAATTTCAGTGATCGTGACGTTGAAAGGAGCCAGAGCGTCGTTCACGCCGTTGGCAACAACGGCAGCAGCCGCTGCAGTTCCAGCCTCTCCAGCGCCCTTGGCGCCGAGTTCGCCATCCAGCGTCGGCGACACGATATGCCCGACCTCGATGTCCGGCATCTCGCCCGCCATCGGCACCAGATAGTCGGCCATATTGGCGTTCGTGAGCTGTCCGCGCTCATCGTAAATGCAATGCTCGTACAAAGCAGCGCCGAGCCCCTGAACCACGCCGCCGCGAATTTGTTCATCCACGAGTTGAGGATTAATAACGGTGCCGCAATCCTCGACTACCCAATGCTTCAAAAGCTTGATGAAACCGCTTTGCGGATCGACTTCAAGCCACGAGGCTTGCACACCATTGGTGAATGCAAAAGGATATTCGCGCGGCACGAAATGACGCGTCGCCATTAGTTCGGGCTGAATTCCGGGCGGCAGCGTGTCGGGACGGAAATAAACGATCCGCGCCAGCTCATTCAGTTCGATGCGAGGTTGCTCGTCCGCGATATCGACCACGGCATTGTTGACGATATCGAGGTCGTCAGGCCTCGCCTGAAGAATGGCGGAGGCAACATCCAGAATATTTTTGCGCAGTACCTTCGCAGCCTGCAGCGCCGCTTCGCCGCCGATGCCGGCTCCACGCGATGCCCACGTTCCGCCGCCATACGGCGTGTTGTCCGTATCCCCCAGGATCACGCGAACGCGTTCCATGGAGACACCAAGCACGCTTCCGACGATCTGGGCGGTGAGAGATTCAGACCCCTGCCCCTGCTCCGTGATACTGGTCTGGCAGATTACCCGACCGGTCGCATCGAGGCGGACGGCAACGCCATCCTGCGAGGAGATTCTGGCACCGCCCACGCCATAGAACGCGGCGCTTGGATTGGTCACTTCAATGAAGCTTGCAACGCCGATGCCGCGATAAATTCCTTCCTTGCGCAGCTCCGCCTGTTCGGCGCGCAACGCGTCGTAGTTCATCATCTTGATCAGCTTGTCGAGCGACGCGTGGTGCGACAGTGCCTCGAACTTGAGCCCGGATGGCGATCCACAGGGATAGGCATCATCCGCGATCAGATTGCGCCGACGGATTTCAACGGGATCCATGCCAATCCGCTGCGCTGCCTGATCAACCAGTCCTTCCGTGATCGAGCATGCGATGGGATGACCAACGCCGCGATACTGACAGGTGACGTTTTTGTTCTGAAACACCACGCGCGTCCGCGCGCGATAATTCGGTGTCTTATAGGGACCCCCGACCAGATTCACGACCTGATTGGCTTCGATGGCGCTGGTGCGCGGGTACATCGAATATGGACCGATGCCGGTCACGTCGTCGATCTCGAATGCGTTGATCGTTCCATCCCTGCTGACACCGATGCGGGCCTTGCAGGCATGATCACGGGCATGAATGTCGGTGTTAAAGCTCTCGACCCGGTCGGCAACGAACTTGACGGGACGGCGCAACAGCTTCGACAGTGCCATCGTCGCCATCTCGTCGGCATAGATGTGCACCTTGATGCCGAACGACCCGCCGACGTCTTTACACACCACGCGCACCTGCGCCTCATCAAGGCCGAGATGAAGCGCCGCAATATTCTGCACCATGTGGGGCGCCTGCGTGCCCAGATAGACAGTCAGACGCTCGTCGCCCGGATTCCAATCAGCAAGAACCGAGCGCGGCTCGAGCGTCACTCCGGTATGGCGGCCGAAAACAAATTCGGTTTCGATAATCTCATCGGAATCCTTGAAAGCCTGATCCACCGCTCCGGCATCAAGATTGCGTTCGAAAGCGAGATTGTCACCCAGCACCGAATGAATCACTGGTGTATCGGGATCAAGCGCGGTCCGCATATCGGTGACCGGGATAAGCTCCTCGTAATCCACCGATACGGCTTCCGCAGCGTCTTCTGCGATCGCGCGACTGGTTGCGACGATCGCGGCAACGGCTTCGCCTTGCCAGCAGGCACGATCCACTGCAATGGCGTGCTGCGGAGCCGACTTGAGCCCCTTCAAATGCGACAATACGCCAACCCATGGCGTGATGACGTTCGCCAGTTCCGCTCCGGTAACAACGGCAATGACTCCGGGCATGGCTTTCGCCGCGGCCGTATCGATATTCAGAATCCGGGCATGCGCATACGGCGATCGCAGAAAGACAGCGTGTGCCATGCGCGGCAGCACCATGTCGCTCACATACTGTCCACGCCCCTGCATCAGCCGGTCGAGATTCGGGCGCGGCACCGTTTTCCCAATGTAGGAATTCGGGCGGTCCAATATGGAAAGTCCAGATTTGTTGTCAGCCTTTCCGTTCATCGCGCCTGCTCCGAGCGCGCGCGCGCCGTCGCCTGAACCGCATCGATAATCGCGTGATAGCCGGTACACCGGCAGTAATTGCCGGACAGATGCTCGCGAATCTGCTCGCGATCCGCATCCGGCTCATGGATCAGGATGTCCTGCGCCGCCATCAGCATGCCCGGCGTGCAATACCCGCACTGGAGAGCATTGCGCTGACGGAAAGCCTCCTGCAGGTCGGATACCTCACCACTGTCTGAAAGCCCCTCGATGGTCTGCACGACAGCGCCGTCGGCCTGAACCGCGAGCAACAAACAGGCACGAATGATGTCGCCATTGACGCGCACCGTGCACGCTCCACAAACACCATGCTCGCAACCCACATGAGTTCCGGTAAGACCGAGATGATCACGCAGAAAGTCAGCCAGATTCATGCGCGGCAAAACCTGCGCCGAGATACGCTCGCCATTGACTGAGAGTGAGATGGCTGCCGGATCGCTCACGCCAATGCCCTCGTCTCAAGATCCGGCCGCCCCAACAACTTCGAGACGCACTGCGCCATTAATTGACGGGCGAGATAGCGTCGCATTTCGACTGTTGCCTGCTGATCTTCCTGCGGATCGAGTTCAGAATCGAGCGCGCCCTGAGCCTCGGCAAGGACCGTCGCAGTGACAGGCCGGCCAACCAGAACCTTGGAGGCTTTCACAAGAGTCGCCTTTTCGCCGACGGCGAAATAACCCAACCGCAAATCCGTCAGCACATCGCCCTCGCGGGTGCCGGATGCCGCCAGACCGACAATGGCGTAGTCGCCCTTGCGGCGCGCATACTCATGAAAGAAATGGACTGTGTTGGGTTTCGCGACCGGGATTTCAATCGCGATCAACAACTCTTCCGGCGTCAGAACGGTTTCATAGATGCCAGTAAAGAAGTCCGCGGCTTTAACGCGGCGCTCGCCATCCGCGCTGCGCGCAAGAATCTCCGCGTCTAGCGCGATCACGCATGCCGGAAGCTCCGATGCCGGATCAGCATGCGCAAGACTTCCGCCGAACGTTCCCTTGTTACGAATTGCGGGATGAGCGACATGCGCAATCGCTTCAGTCAGGAGCGGCGCGTGTTTGGCAATGTCAGCCGATCGCAGCACATCCACATGACGTGTCAGCGCGCCGATTCTCAGGACGCCGTCCGTTACGCCAACTCCGCGCAATTCTGTCAGCGCGCCGATATCCACCAGCAAATCGGGAGCTGAAAGCCTCAAATTCAAGGCCGGCATCAGACTCTGTCCTCCAGACAGAACCTTTGTCTGGTCGCCGTGCCGGGCGAGCAACTGCAATGCGTCAACGACGCTCGAAGCACGCGCATAGCTGAAAGCCGAAGCTTTCATTCCGGCAACCTCCCCTCGCCTCATTTCGTAATGATGGGCTTCCCGAATGATTAGACGGCGCTACACCGAAAGGTCAAGCGTTGTTTATCGAACGATTATTACGTGACCCCGCGCCAGATGTCGCACCGGCTCAATAACCGCAGCTGTTTCGGTTGATCCAATCATCGCGAAACAGCACGAACAAGACAAAGTGACGGTTAAGGACTTCTACTTCGCCACGGAATTTCCGCGTTGCACAAATTCTACCGGCGGCGTGTCGGCCGTTTTGTCTGATGCCGCGAAGACTTTTGCAGGTTCGCGCGTTCTTGAAACAGCAGGTGCGACTTTTCAGCTTCCCTCTTGAGAATATCCGCGAACAAAGCGGCTGCAGGCGACATGGCCTTGCGTGCGGGCTCGATCAAAACGAATTCTGAATAGAACGGCGGATCTTCAAGCGGCCGCACGTCGAACTGATCACCATCGAGGTCGGACACCATCATGACGAATGGAAGAATGGCGACCCAATCGCTCGCTGCCACAAATTGAAGCGTTCCCATCATGGCATCCAATTCCAGCCGTTGCGCGACGTTTACGCGGTTGACGCTGAAGTATGTCTCGATATTACGCCGGCGCGTATTCTGAAGGCCTGGCAGCACGACTTTCAGCGGCCCCAGTTCGGACAGCTTTACGGGCTCGAGGTTTCTCGTTTTCCCCCGTTTGGCACTGACCAGCATCTCCCGATCTCGCGCCAGAAGCCGGTGCGCAATACCGGTTGTTCCCTCGAACGCAGGTACAATGGCAAAGTCCAGTTCACCCTTCAGGATCATCTCGGTCAGCACACCCGAATAGGCTTCGGTGACGCTGATCTCCGAACCCGGCGCGGCCGCAAGAAACTTGTCCAGTGCGGGTGCAAGTACCGATCTGGTGAATGTCGGCATCAAGCCGACACGGATCGCTCCGCGAATGTGGTGAACCGCGACACTCTGCTGCGCCGCTTCGAGCTTCTTCAGAATCTCGACACACTCACGGTAATAGAGCTTTCCCGCCAGCGTCGACTCGACGTCGCGACCCTCGCGGATCAGCAACGCAGTGCCAAGTTCCGTCTCAAGCTGCTTGAGGTGCTGCGAAATCCCGGACTGTGTCGCCCCCTCGCGCTTCGCCGCCGCCGTAAACGAACCCTCTTCATAGACCGCAACGAAGGACCTGATTTGTCGAAGCGAAATCATCTATCAAATTTCCTAATGCTAAATAGTACGAATAATCATTTTTCTAATAGATCACAATCGCTACCCTGTAATCAGCCAATTGCAGAGAGGGAAGCGCACCATGAACATCGGCTTTTTCACGATGCCGATCCATCCGCTGGACAAAGACTGGCGGCAATCGCTCGCGGAGGATCGTGAGGCATTCCTGCTCGCCGACGAACTCGGATTCACGGAGGCCTATGTCGGCGAGCACGTGACCGACAAGGCGGAGAACATCACATCGTGCGTCACGTTTCTGGCGTGGATCGCGGCCGCAACCAAACAGATCAGGCTTGGCACCGGCACCGTCAACATGCCCAATACCCATCCGGCGACCGTCGCGGCGACTATCGCCATGCTGGATCACATGATGGACGGCCGTTTGATTTTCGGGATCAGCCCCGGCGGCCTGCTGTCGGACGCAGAGCTTTTCGGCAACCTCGACTTCAATCGCAACGAGATGTTTCTCGAAGCCATCAACCAGGTGCTTGCCATCTGGTCAGGTGAACCGCCGTACAATCTTCAGGGAAAATACTGGACGGTGTCGACGCAGCGGACGCAGATCAAGGAAATCGGCCAAGGCTATATTCCCCGCCCCCTGCAGCGTCCGCATCCACCTATCGTGGTCACCGCCGTCGCGCCATTCTCGAAGGGCGTCACCGAGGCAGCCGTCCGCGGCTGGGACCCGATCTCGGCAAACTTCCTGATGCCAGCCTGGGTGAAAAGCCATTGGCCGAAATATGTTGAAGGCTGCGAGCGCGGCGGCCGCCCTGCCGATCCCGCCAACTGGCGCGTTGCAAAGAGCGTATTCGTCGCTGACGATGCAGTGACCGCCAAGGCCTATGCGACCGATCCGAATGGCCCTTACGTGAACTACTATCGATCGTTGTTCACCAAGCTGAAGAAGAACGGCCGCATCGAATTGTTCAAAACTCACCGTGATCAGCCCGACGACGAGGTTACGCTCGAAATGATCTGCGACAAGCTGATCATTTATGGCACGCCTGACAGCGTCGCCGATCAGATCCTTGCATTTCAGGACGAAGTTGGCACATTCGGGACGCTGCTCTACGCCGGCAAGGATTGGAAAGATCGCGAGCTTGGGCGTAAATCCATGATCCTGGCAGCGGAGAAGGTCATGCCGCTGGTGAACGCCGGTTCGCCAAAGCAAGCCAAGGCCGCAGAATAACAAAGCAAGGCATTCCATTGGCTCTTACCGATCGCGTCCCCTATCAAGCCCTGATCGACCGCCCCAAGCTGATGCTTCCCGGCGGAAAGAAGCTCGCGGTCTGGGTCATTCTCAATGTCGAGGAATGGCGCATCGAGAACCCGATGCCGCGCACGGTGCTCAGTCCACCTATGGGGCAACCGTTGCTTCCGGATGTTCCGAACTGGGCATGGCATGAATACGGCATGCGGGCGGGCTTCTGGCGTCAGTTCAAGGCGCTGACCGACAGGAATATTCCGACGACACTAGCCATCAACGGCAATGTCTGCACGTCCTATCCGCGCGTCGCCTCCGCGGCGCGCGAAGCCGGCTTCGAGTTCATGGGGCATGGGTTCCTGCAAGGCCCGATGCACAAAGTCGACAATCAGGGCGACGCCATCAAACGTGCCGTCGATACGATCGCAGAATTCACCGGCAAGGCTCCCCGCTCATGGGAAAGTCCCGGCCTGACCGAAACCGGCGAGACACTCGATCTGCTTCGCCAGAACGGAATCGAATATGTTGCGGATTGGGTCATCGACGATCTTCCGCAGGACATCGAAACGCCTCACGGAACGATCACGACAATTCCCTATACGGTCGAAACCAACGACATCGTCGTCCACGCGCTGCAGCACATGACCTCGGATCAGTTCCTGCGCCGCGGCATCGACCAGTTTGACCGGCTGTATCTCGAGGGTGAGGAGAACGCCCGCATCATGGCGATTTCGATCCACCCTTACATCACCGGTGTCCCGCACCGGATCAAATACCTCGAGCAACTGCTCGACTATGTGATCGGCCATGAGGGCGTTGCGCTGATGACCGCAAGCGAGATCGGCGACTGGTATCGCGGCCAGATGGCCAACATCTAAATCTGACGGAGCACTGTACATGATCCGGGCCGCCATCATCGGGCTGGGCTGGTGGGGACAAACCACCGCCAGCAGTCTCGCCAACAGCGATATTATCAAGCCGGTCCTTGGCATCGATCCGCTGGAAGCCATGCGTGCGAAGGGAGCGGCACTCGGCCTCGAAACATCCGCGCGTTTCGAAGATGCTCTGACGCGTTCCGATATCGGCGCGGTCATTCTCTGCACGCCGCAAGATCACCATGCCGGCCAGATCGAAGCCGCCGCCAAGGCAGGCCTTCATGTCTTTTGCGAGAAGCCGCTGTGCACAACGGCAAGCGATGCCGAGCGCGCGATCGCGGCGGTCAAGGCCGCAAAGGTTCAGCTCGGCATCGGTCACGAACGCCGTTTTGAACCTGCCGTGATCGAAATGCGTCGCCGGGTGGCGGACGGCGAATTCGGCAACCCGCTCGTGCTGGAAGGTAATTTCAGCCAGGACAAGTTTCTCAAACTGCCTCCCGACAACTGGCGCCTGTCGAACACCATCAATCCCGTTGGTCCGCTGTCCGCCACTGGCATTCATCTCGTGGATCTGTCGATTGCATTGCTCGGCAGGCCAACCCATGTGTGGGCGCGCCTCGCCACGCTCGGCAGCGACTTTGCGAACGGTGACACACTTTCGATCAGCATCGGGTTCGAAAACGGCACATCGGCGACACTGAACGCAGTTCTCGCCACGCCGTTTATGGGCCGTCTGGCGTTGCTCGGATCGAAAGGCTGGATGGAAATCCGGGATCGAACTCATCCGGAAAACCCAACCGGCTGGGATGTCACGCGCGTTCTGCGCGACCAGCAGCCTGAGGCTGCGTACTATCAACCGCATCCGGCGGTGCGCGACAATCTGGAAGCCTTTGGCCGCGCGGCACTCGGCGGGCCCGCCTACCCAGTCACCCATGACGAAATGCTCTCAAACGTCCGCACGTTCGAGGCCATTCAACGCTCAGCGAAGAGCGGCGGCATTGAGCCGGTTTGACTTCACAACAGGTTTTTTGACGTCGGGTCGCGAGGTTCGTGCAAAGCCAGCGAGATAGCCGTCGATCGCATTCGCGATCATCTCTTCCTTTTCCTGGAGAGGAACCATCTCGTAGATGTATCGGCGCACGCCGTAATAGAAGATACCGCCGTGGAAGACCCACGCCATCTCGATTTCGGTGGCAGTCGGCTTGGCCTGCGTCGGCAAGCCCGCTTCAAACCTGCATTCCTTGATAATGCGCGTCAGAATCTTGTCGCGGACGACACCGACATACCAGCGGTTGATATCGAGGCCTTTAAGGCCCGCGAACAGATAAATTCTCAGCCATTTTCGTGAGAAGATAACGTCGGTATACGTTTCATAGAATTGTATGAGGCGTTCCCTGATCGGGCGCGACCGGTCGGTGAGAAGCTTCTCCCAACCCGTATCAAGCGGTTCGAGGTAGACCTTGCGGTAGACCTCCTTGACCAATTCTTCCTTGCTCGGGAAGTAGCGGTACAACAGCGGCTGGGTGACGCCTAATCGTCGCGCCAGTTCACGCGTGCCCCCATCGAATCCCTCTTCCGAAAAGAACTCCGTTGCCTTGCGGACAAACTCCTGGCGCCGCTCTTCGGGAGACAGGCGCTTCTGTTTCACACGCGTAACGGATAGAGACGACTTTTTTGCCATAAAGACCTGCGGGATCATGCCCCGGGAACGAAACGACCAAAGTTGCCCCGCGCAAAAAGCAGCGGCGCGGCTTGGTTGTACGCATAAGCCTCCACCGCACCAAGGAAAATTACGTGGTCCCCCCCGTAATATCGGTCCGCTGTGCGACATTGAAACGTGGCAACGGCATCTGCCAGAACGGGCGCACCACCTAAACCCGGCTCCCACTTAACCCCTGCGAACTTGTCGTCGGAAGGCGTCGCAAACTGAGTTGCCAGGGATTGCTGGGAGGCGCCGAGTACATTGACAGAAAAGTGACTCGCGTCCTGAAAGATACTCATGCTCGGCGAATAGACCACCAGACTCCAGAGCACTAAAGGCGGATTGAGCGAAACCGAAGCAAACGAATTGCATGTCAGCCCCGCTTGCCGGCCATTCGGCGTCGCCGCCGTGATCACGGTGACACCGGTCGCAAAGGAGCCGAGGGCGGTGCGGAAGTCGCGCGGATCGATCGGAGAACTATCACTCGACAACTCGGTCCCGAATTCCGTCGGATCGTGTGAAACAGCGGCCATGTTCCACCCCTTAAAGGGTCAGATTTTCGGACGGCAGATTGAGCGCGACGCGGCCATAATTCGTGCCGGCGGCATCGAAACTGAACGCGATATGCGCATTGATTGCATGCGCATCGCGAAACTGCCGCTGCAGAGTCCCCGTCGTATAAAGGCCGCGGGCCCCGCTTGCCGAAAACAGCAATGAAACGGCCTCGGTGCACAAGTTCACCGCATAAGCGCCGTCCCGGCGATATTTCGTCTTCTCGGCAATCAGCGGAACATCTCCACGCCGGGCATCAGCCATCGCATCGATACAGGTCCGCCGCATGATGAGGCGGGCGGCATCGATCTTGGCCGACGCTTCCGCGACCTTGATTTGTGTCGTTTGCAAATCGCCCAGTTTGGCGCGGTTGTATGTTGACGCCCGATGCCGCGCGACCTCAACGTAGTCATCAAGACAGGCCTGCGCGTTGCCGAGCGCAGCGCCCGACAAAACGAATGGAAACAGCGAGAACACCGGAAGTGCAAAGAGCGGGCTGGGATTGACTGCGCTTCCCGGCGTCGGGCCACCCGCGACATCCCTGACGGCAAGCGTCATGTGCTCGGGAACAAACACATCCTTGACCTCGACGTCGTTGGACCCCGTGCCCTTCAGGCCGGTTGAATTCCAGGTATCGATGATCTTGTAGTCGTCGTGCTTCAACAGGAAGACGCGATACTCCACGCCGTCGGCGTCATCTTCTGATGAGACAATGCCGGCGAGCATATTCCAGGTGCTTGAATCCACGCCCGACGAAAACGGCCAACGCCCGGACAATTTGTAGCCGCCTTTTACACGGGTCGCGCGCCCCGCCGGAAATACGAACGATGACGCAATCAGAGTGTCAGCGCTCTCGTTCCAGATCAAATCCTGAGCCCGCTTGTCAAACATCCCGAGCATCCAGTGATGGCTCGCGAGATTTGCCAGATTCCATGCGACAGATGCATCGGCAAGACCAATGGCGTCGGCAAAATCGACCAGCGCAACATAGTCCAGTTCAGAGCCGCCCACGCGCTTTGGCTGCAAAATCCTGAACAAGCCCGCCGCATGGAGATCATTTTCCGTCTCCGGCGGAAGGCGGCGCATTTCCTCGGTTATCGCCGCACGTTCGCGCAGCTTTGGCACGAGCGCGTGGGCCCGCTGCAGCATCTCCGCATACAGATCGTCCTGACCGCTCGCATGCTGATCCAGTTCGTGCACGTTGCCTAACATCACAGCCTCTCTAACAATTACCGCGACGCAGCTTTTCCCGGCGCATTTGGCTTGATATGCGGCCGATCGAGATAGAGGGACGCCTTCAGGCCTTCATCGTCCTGGGTTGCAAACTCAGAGAGCAGTTTCATTTCCGGAATTCGCGAACGATCCAGTGTGTTCACATCCGGCCAGTCGATCTCAACCAGATTGCCGGCGGGATCGCGCAGATACATCTGCACGCAGCCGTCCGGCAGTTCATTCACAGAGTTGCGAAAAGCCTTGGAATCAAGCGCACCGATCGCCTTCGCCTTCTCGTAGGCGGCATGAAAGTCGTCCACATCGAGCGCGAAGTGCTGATAAACCGGAACACTGTCGTCCAGTTCGAAGATATGAAGCTGAAGGTTGCCGCACCGCAAGTATTTGGTCTTGAAGCCGAAATTGTAAGTGGGGATCAATTCCATGCCAAGGACGGCTTGATAGAAGCGAGCGGACTCTTCGAGGTCTCTCGCACCGATGGAAAGATGATTGAAACCGAGAACTTTCATGACTGGCACTCCCCAGAATTTGGTCACGCTTCTTGATTTATCACCCGATAAATAAAACAGCGGACATGTGAATGCAAGCAAATTGACTCCGGATGCGCCGCACAAAATGCGCCGCACAGCACCGCAGCGACACCAAGCCTGTAGGAATAACTGTGTAGGTTGTTGGTGAAAACCTAGTCGGGTTGTCCCAATGCTCTCAGGACATCGGCCCGCGACGAGGGGCGTCGGTGAATACCGCTCAATGCGGACCGCAAATCCCCAACACGCTCCGCATTGCTTTCCGCGCGCGTGCCATCCGCATTGATAAAACTGTTCTCAAACCCGATCCGGCAATGTCCGCCCATAGCCGCGGAAGCAACAAGCGACGCGGTTTCTGATTCTCCAAAAGCACACACCCACCAGTCAAACCGCGCCACCCCTCCACTCTCGCGAACCTTCGCAACAAACGGAGCCAGCTCTGCAGGGTCACTCTCCTGATCCGCCGCATAGCGCCCGAGCGGAAAAATGACCGAATGGCGATGGCCTGGAATAATTCCACGCCCGATCAAATCGAGAAGATGATCGAACTCGTTTGCCGCATAAACGATGTGCTGAACTGCGATACGTTGCTCATGGGCCCAGTGATACAGCGCCGCGGCAGCAGCTTCGGATTCAGCATCCGGAATCAGTTCTTTCGTGGCAATACTGACCGCCTCGGGCCTAGCCGCGCGAACTACCGCAATCTGTTCGTGCGGCTTGAACATGCCAACGGCCTCGGTCGTGATCTGAATCACGAATTCCGAACCTGTCGCCCGCCGCACAGCATCGGTTGCGGCCAGATAGCGCGCTGCATCGAGTGTATGCCGTCCGTTGTCATCGCGGACATGCATATGAATGGCCTGCGCGCCGGCGGCCTGGCAGGCATGAGCTTCCTTTGCGATTGCATCGGCCGTCAGAGGCAGATTGGGATGATCGGCGTAGCCCTTGCGCGCGCCATTCGGCGCAACCATGATTGCGAGATCGGCCATATCAGCCCAACCCTTTCGATAAGATATTTTCAGAACATAGATTGAGAGCGATTGACCTACGACGCCAATTTTTTGCGATTAATTCCATGCATCGTTTCAAGAACGGCACATACCGCGGCGGTATCCTGCTCTCTGCGGCCAAGGGCAGCACCGGCATGATAGATTTGCGACGCTGCGGCATAGACCGGAAGCGCACAATCGAAGCTGTCAGCAAAGGAATCGATGATCGCAATATCCTTGAGCTGCATGCGGATGGTAGCCGTCGGCACGTCATAGTTCTCATCGCGCATCAACGGACCGCGCATCTGAAACATGCGGGACGTTCCGGCACTGTCAGCAAGCGTATCGTAAACCAGCGACGGCTCGATCCCCGCCTTGATGCCGAGAACCATTGCTTCCGCCGCCGCGACATTGTGGATCGTCACGAGATGGTTGGCGATGTACTTCATGACGCTGCCGCGGCCGAATGAGCCGAGGTAGTGCTGAACGCGCGACATGCCGGCAAATACCTCGGAGCAGCGATCGAACGCCTCTTTGTCGCCACTCCCCAGAATAACGAGATCCTTGTTCACGGCTTGCGCGCCAGTGCCGCTGATCGGGCAATCGAGCAAGATCTTACCATGCCTCTCCATTTCATCGTGAGTCGCCCGCTTGATATCCAGCGGAAGCGTCGAACATTCGATGACGATCTGCCCTATTCCCGCTGCCTTGGCGACGCCTGTATCTCCACCAATGACGTCGGTCAGCGCCTCGGCCTTGGGTAGCGACATTATAATGATGGGCGCAGTTTCCGCGACGGCGCGTGGCGATGCCAGCGCACGGCCGCCAATCTCTTCAAGCCGCGCGATGGCCTGCGGAACAGGATCGTAACCAACGACATCGAAGCCGGCCTGACACAGATTGCGCGCCATGGCCGTCCCCATGATGCCAACACCGACAATACCAACGCTCTTGTTCATTCCACGCGCCTTGCTCTGGAGAAAACGACCGTGAATTCTCTATTGAGCATAACCTGCGTGGCCGTCAATGCCGGCACTTGTCCACTGTCAATGAATTGAAACGGGCGGCCCGCACGGCGATGCACCGCTCGCGTCAAAGCGACGATCCTTTTCGGCGAAAGCCGTTCCGCATGGTGGCTGTTAGGTCAACGCTTGGCGGGTGAGCTAAATCACAAACATCGGGGTAGCGAAACGGCCATCAGACTTCGACCCCACGCAGCCTCGATCGAATCGTGGTGATGACCGACAAGAATCTTGTCGAGCAAAGTTCTCCGATGTGTTGCTGAATAGGAAGCGCACCTACCATACCAAGGTCAACCGGGAGATCAGGACGATGTCACTCGAGACCGGCTGATCATCCAGCCTTCCCCGGTCCGGATGATCACTTCTGCCATTTCGACGCCAGACTCAGCCATATCGTCGGCAGCGAATGCGCTGCCGTTGTATCTGGTGGATAAATGCCACCAATCTAAGCGAAACGATCTTCCGCGCCCCTTAGCAAAGTCTCAGAAATTTTCTCGGCGATCATGATCGTCGGAATATTCGTATTTGCTGTCGGCAAGCGTGGCATGACAGACGCGTCCGCCACATAGAGGTTCTCTGTCGCGATCACCTGCCCTGCGGAGTCCACCACTGCCATCGGATCGGATGGGTCGCCCATCCGGCATGTCCCGCTCGGATGCCAGACGCCAAAAACGCTTCGTCGGACAAAATCCTCAAGGGCGGCATCATCAGACAAGATGTCAGCGAATGCCTTGCCGTTCAGCAGGATCGCTTTGACCATCGCATGGCGTATCGCGGCCGGAACATCCAGCATCATTCCAAGAATGGCGGCCAACATCTTATTTGAGCGGTTAAAGCGGCTCAGCCGCTTGATACGCGGCGAGAATGATGCCGGAAAGAAATCTTCGGAAGCAGCATTAAGCGTCGGCACTACAACAAGGCGCGCAAGGAGCCGCACTGCATCCATCATCCGGTCAAGATCTCGCTTGTCAGCGAGCAGATTGAGATCGACATCGGGATATATCGTCGGATCAGCCGACCGGAGCGCAACGCGGCCCGCCGAATGCGGCTGATTGCACCAGAGAAAGTAAAGGCCGAGGCGCTTACCGAGCCCATGCCATCCGCCTCGCGCTGATGCGGTGACATACATATCCGATGCCTCGGCTCCCGCAACTTGCGATGAATAACGCAGCGCCACAAAGCTCGCACGGCGAACCGACATCGGCAGACGGAGATGAGGCGGCAGGAACTGGCAAAACGTTAGCGCCGGGTGATCGCGAAGATTTTCTCCGACACCCGGTAAAGCGACCTGCACATCAATCCCAAGATCACGCAGCGCCGTTGGAGACCCGATGCCGGCCCGCAACAAAATCGCGGGCGACTGCAGTGCGCCCGCTGTGATGATGACTCGTCCCGCCTCGACCACAACCTGCTGATTTGATCTAGTGATCTCGACTTGCGTAGCGCATGCGCCATTCATCACAAGCCGGTTGACCTGGCTGTCTGTCCATATCGTCAGATTGCCACGCTGACGCACCGAGTTATCGAGATAGGCCGCCGCTGATGAGACTCGCCGGTCGTTACGATTGGAGAAAGCAGGCGGATAAATGCCATCTTCGAAATCTGCATTCTGGTCTAGCCGATGCGGCAATCCGGTCGCGGCAAAGGCCTCGCCCACAGCGCGTCCGAATGCCGGCCAGTCTTCACGACGAATCCGGCGGATGGGAATTGGACCCTCAGCGCCGTGCGCCAGACCGCCGTAATCGAGGTCGGTTTCCAGCTTGCGGAAATAGGGCAGCACGTCGTCCCAGCCCCAACCTTTCGCGCCGAGATCGCGCCACCGATCATAATCGCGCGGAAGGCCGCGATTGGCGGCCTGCACGTTGATCGATGAGCCGCCGCCCATGACGCGGCCTTGTTCATAGGGCTTCACGATGGCAGGATTATTCCCCAGTCGTCCGGCCGCAGCCGAAAGGCCGGGCCAGACATAGCGATCGCCGAAAAACAGCGGCATCGGATAGCTGTCGAGAATTTCCTCCGGCGTGTTGTCCGGAGGCGTGTCCTGCCCGGCTTCGACAAGGAGAACGCGGCGGCGCCCGTTTGCGGACAAGCGGTTTGCGACAACACAGCCGGCTGAGCCGCCGCCGATAATGACGTCATCAAAACGAGCAGTGGTCATCGTCCAGGCCAATTTCCGTCAGGGCATCCGACAACATGCTGCTCTGACGATTCAGCCATCTGCCTCCCCTTCTTGATTGTTGCGCGTCGCAAGTTGGAGTGACGCGAGTTTGTTGCGCGCAGGCTAAGCAAGGCACAGCACCAAAAACAAATAATTGCTTTTGATTTTTTCCATCATTCGTCCTGATAGTGACGGCCGGCGCAAACGCTTATCGCGCGCTTCCCTGTATCGCGGAAAAGGAAGGCAAATGATCGAAGCAGGGAGTGAAAGTCAGGACAGCTCCGCCATCACCCGCTGAAACTGATTGGGAGACGCGCCGGTATGCTGCTGAAAGAAACGCGTGAAATTGCCTTGCGCGGGAAAGCCCAGATCGCCGGAGATCGTGCCGATATTGGATTTCTTTTTTCGCAGCTTGCAGACAGCCGCTTCCACCCTCAGGGCATTGGCATAGAGCCGCGGACTGATACCCGTGCAATTCCGGAACAGATAGTTGAAGTGAGGACGGGACAACCCTGCCTCCGCCGCGATGGTGTCGAGATTTATGCGATCCCCCATTCCTTCATGCATGTGATGAAGGGCCTTTAAGATCCGGAAATCCCGCGCTGAACGCCAATCGCCGCCTTTCCGCGATTGACCGCGCCAATCCGAGAAACCATGAACGGCCTCCAGGGTGAGGTCCAAAATCAGTTCCTCCAGCTGCCGCGCATCGGCGTAGAGTTCCGTCTCCAGCATGCGAACAAGCTTTGCCCGCAGGCGCATCATCTCATAGGTCACGGGAAATGCGGACTGGGCAAAGAATCCGGGCCTTGTGCAGTTTAGAAATGAGCCATCGGCCTCGGCGAGCCAGTCAGGCTCGATATACAGCGCAAGAAAAACGGTTCGCTCTGAACCTGCACAGTGCAGATATGCGTGCTCCTGCCAGGTATTGACCGCAATGGCGGTATCGTAACGCAGCGGAAAGGCTTGGTCCTCGACGATAAAATGCTGATCGGGGCCGCTCGCCTTGAAGATCAGATGGCAATGGGGGTGCGCATGGGCAACCAAGGAGGTGTCCATATCGAGAAGAGCGACACGCCCGAAAGCTCCGCTCAAAACGCTCAATGCCTTTGTCACCGGCGCACCCACGGAAGGCCAACACCCGCGGCCTTAGAACAATTCCGATTTAGCACGTATGACGGATTAGCAAAATAAGGAACGCGACCGGCAAAAAATCATCCGAAATGATAAAAAGCCCGCCGCAGCGCAAAGCGGGCTGTCTCCGCAAGTCCTAACCTCCTCCCAGGTCAATGAAATCCCGCAAGACGGGAACCGGAGGAAAACATGAAAATGGATGTCGTTTTTCAGGACAAAAGCCGCGACCTTCGCGAGTCACAGCGCCAGAAGGTCTTTCGCCAGAAATTCGTGGAAGAAACGCCGCCCTGGTATCATGGTGCAATCCACCTCGGCTTCACGCTGCTGATCACCGGCGGCGCTCTTTATTTCTGCTGGCAGCATATCCACAACGCGACCTGGGAATGGTGGCTGGTCATTCCGATCGCGCTGTTCGGAAACTGGATCGAGTGGGCCGCGCACCGCTATATCCTTCATCGCCCGGTCAAGGGTCTGGAGATGATCTACAAGCGCCATTGCACCGTGCATCACCAGTTCTTCACGCATCACGATCTCGGCTATGAAGGGCACAAGGAATGGCGTGCGTTGCTTTTTCCGCCGTTCGCTCCGCTCGGATTCGTGATCGCGTCACTTCCTGCAGCGCTCATTTTCGGCCTGCTGTTCAACGCCAACGCCGGTTACATCGTCGTATTCACGATGTCCGCCTACTACCTTCTGTATGAAGGCCTGCACACCCTCTCGCATCTCGATGACGAGGATTATCCATTTCTTCGATATATCCCCCTCATCAACACGGTCCGGCGGATGCATTACATCCATCACGTGCTCGGCTTCATGCAGACCCGCAATTTCAACCTGACGTTCCCGATTTGCGACGCCTTGTTCGGAACCAGCGACCTTGATCGCGGCCTCATCGGCACGTTGTTCAACGGCGACTCCAACAAGTACATGCGCAAGGATTTGCTTCCGAAGGACCCTGAAGTTGCAGTGCCTCAACTCGATACGCTGAAAGAGGAAGCTGCGGTTCGCTGAAATAAAAGTTATCAGTATGAATGATGTTATTTATCAGAAATGACTATTTGTACTGATAACTCAATGGACAATAGCCTGCGGGCGAAAAACAATCACTTCGGGGGGAGACATGAAAATCACACACGCCGCGTTCTGCGGCAGCCTTCTTGCAGCCGTTGCTAGCAGCATATTACCGGCAAACGCAAAGATCGGAAGCTGCACGGATCCGATCGTTCTCGGCACGACGATTTCCGAAACCGGCCCATTCTCGACGCTGACCGATCGTTGGCGTCAGATGACCGAAAACTTCTTCGACGAGATCAACAAGGATGGCGGCATCCTCGTGAAATCCTGCAACAAGAAGTTGCCGGTCAAGGTCGTGATCTATGACGACCAGAGCAATCCAACCACCGCCGTATCGCTTTATGAGAAGATGGCGACAGTCGATCAGGTCGACTTTTTCCTCGGCCCGGACTGGACATCGCTCGGATTGCCGGTTCCGACCGTCGCCGAACGCAACCAGATTCCTCTGGTGGCGGCGAACGTCGCAACCAAGTCGGCTTATGAGCGCGGCCTGAAATACATGTGGGGCACGCCTTATCCCATCGTCCCGCTCTGGTCAGAGCGTTACTTCGACATGATCTCTCACGTTCAGCCGAAGCCGAAGACGATTTTCTTCGTCACCCACGATAATCCGGTGATGAAGGCCATCACGGACACCTGGACCAAGAAGGCGGAAGCCAACGGCCTGAAGATTGTCGGCCGCGAGCTGTTTCCGGCCGATACCAAGGACTTCAGCGCGATCGTGCTGAAGGTCCGCGCGGCCAAGCCTGACATCGTCTACATTGCGTCGTTCGATAACGTATCCGGTCCGCTCGTTCAGCAGATGCGACAGCAACGCATCAAGGCGATGGACGTGCATCACACCATGCTGACCGGCGCCCTCGCCCGCCAAACCGGCAAGGACGTCGAAGGCATGACCGGCGAACTCGCATGGTATCCCGGCATCGGCGGCGACTATAGCGATCTCGTCAAGCGCGTCCTCGAACGGTCGAAAGTCGACATGTTCGAGACGATCTTCACCATGGGCCGTATCTCGTCTTACCTCGTTATGGTGCAGGCCATCGAGCGCGCCGGTGCGGTTGACCGCGAAAAGGTTCGTGCCGCTCTGACCAAGGGAACGTTCAAGGCTCCGACCGGCGATGTCATCTTCGATGAAACCGGCTTCCCGACCACGAACGGCGCCTTCACGATCCAGATGCAGGAAGGCAAGGTGAAGGTCGTGTGGCCGGAGAAGTCCGCCACCGGCAAGCTCATCTGGCCTTCGCCAAGCTGGCAATAAGACCCCATCATGTCGTTCGACATTCTGGCACAAGTCGCTATTGGAGGCCTCCTCATCGGAGGCCTCTATGCCCTGTTCGCGTTCGGTCTTTCGCTGATCTACGGCGTCGCCCGCATTCTCAACTTTGCCCACGGGACGCTGCTTGCAACGGCGGGTATTGCTGCGAGCGTGCTTTACGCCACGCTGAACTGGCATCCGCTGATTATTCTCGCGATCCTGGTTCCGGCTTTCTTTCTGTTCGGATGCGTTTTCTTCCTTTTCCTGATCAACCCGCTGCGCAAGCGCAATCACTTCCAGACCACCGTCGGCACGGTTCTGACCACCGTCGGTGCGCTGATTATCCTGAGTGACGTCGCCGCGTGGCTGGCGGGACCGCGCCCGCGCAACATTCCGATCCGTTCGGACGTTTTCGAGATCGGCGATATCCTGATCCCCACCTCGCAGGCCTATATGCTCGCCGGGATCATCCTCTTCACGATCGCGCTTCACTTTTTCCTGCAGCGCTCCTGGTTCGGCCGCTCGGTGCGAGCCGTGACGCAGGATCACACGGGTGCCGAAATCTGCGGCGTGCGCAGCGCCAAGGTGCACGCCATGACGTTCGGCCTTGGTTCGTCACTCGCGGCGATCGCTGGCGTGCTGTACGCGATGACATTCCCGATCGACCCTTATGCGGGCTTTCACCTGACGGTGAAGGCATTCACCATCATCGTGCTCGGCGGAATCGGAAATCTGATCGGCGCGCTGATCGCCGGTCTTGTGCTCGGCCTTGCCGAAGCCTTCACCGCGTTCTTTTGGGCCTCCGAATGGGCGCCCGCGATCAGCATTGTCCTCCTCCTCCTGATCCTGGTGCTGTTCCCGCGCGGACTGACATCCTGGAAACGAGCCTGATATGCGAAGCCGTCCCCTCGCTCTTTCGATCGGAATCGCGATCGTCGCGGCGTTTGCCGCCCTTCCCCTGCTCGGCGTCGCTTACGCGACGAGCCTTGGCCTGACTTTGCTCATCGCCTTCGTCCTCGCACAAAGCTGGGACTGGGTCGGCGGCGAAGCCGGTTATGTCAATCTGGGCCATTTCGTATTTTATGGCCTCGGCGCCTATGTGTTCTGCATCCTGCTGGTTCGCGGCGTGCCGATGCCGGCATGCCTTGCGATCGCCTGCCTGCTGACGGCTGCGATAGCTGCCGTGTTGGCCATTCCTCTATTCCGGCTAAGCGGCGACTATTTTGCATTCGCCACGCTTGCGCTATTGCCGCTGTTCGAACTTCTTGCTTTCAACCTTACGCCGATCACCGGCGGCGCGGATGGAATCGTGCTGCCTCCACATTACGTGTTGGGCTCCGCGTTTTATCTCGCCCTCGCCCTCGCTGTCGTAACATTCCTGCTCACGGGCATACTAACGTCGAGCCGCTTCGGCTATGCCCTGAAGAGCATCCGTAACGACGAACTCGCCTCCGAGATCGTCGGCATCCGGATATTTCCCGCCAAGCTCGCGGTTCTCGTGCTGAGTTCCGCCTTTGCCGCATTGGCTGGCGCTATTCAGGGCTGGCAGCTCAGCTACATCGACCCTCCGACAGTATTCGGTCTCAACGTCGCGCTGGTGCCAATCTCGATGGCCCTGCTCGGCGGATCCGGCAAGCGCTGGGGGCCTATCGTCGGCGTCGTGATCCTTTTCGCCCTGCAGCAGTGGCTTCTGGTCAACGTCACCGTCCTGCAGGCGACAGTCTACGGTCTCGTTATTCTGCTGATCGGACGTTTCATGCCCGGCGGATTGCTTCGTGCGCAGTTTGCCCAGAACATTCCGTTCGTTAAGCTGCTGTCACGGGATCATCATCGCGACAGCGTCCGGTCGAATGTCGTGCCGCTGCACGCAGGCCAGTTGCCGATCAAGTCGCCGGCCTCGCGCGGCGATGTGCTGCTCGAAACCCGCGACCTCACCATGCGTTTCGGCGGCAACGTCGCCGTCAACGGGGTCAACATTAAAATCCGCCGCGGCGAGATCGTCGGCCTGGTGGGCGCAAACGGTTCCGGGAAGACGACTCTCTTCAACTGCATCTCGAAGGTCTATGAGCCGACAGGCGCTATCCTGTTCGACGGTCAGCCGATTGAAAACCTTCGCCGCGACGAAGTGTCTCGCGTCGGCGTCGGGCGCACGTTCCAGAATCCACGTCCGTTCGGCGATCTCACCGTGGTTGAAAATATCGCGATCGCCCTGACCTACCGCGCCGACAGCCGGAATCTCGACGCAGCATTCGAGGAGAGCGCCCAGTTCGCCGCTTTCGTCGGGTTGCAAGACCGGCTGTCGAGCCGCGCCGATGCCCTCACGCTCCAGGAAAAGAAGAGCCTCGAGTTGGCGCGCGCGTTGGCCCTGAAGCCGAAGCTGCTGCTGGTGGACGAGGTCGCATCCGGACTGACACCTGCAGAAGTCAAGCAGTTCGTCGGCCATATCCGGGAAATCCGTAACACCTATGGCATCACGGTGATCTGGGTCGAACACATCTTTTCGGCGCTTTCGCAGGTCGTCGATCGTCTTATCGTGCTGGAGCAGGGTTCGGTTATCGCCGACGCTCCTCTGGCAGAAGCCGTGAAGGATCCGAAGGTCCTGAAATCCTACCTTGGCGCCGGCCCGGCGAACGTCGCATGATCCAGATGCTCGAAGTCTCAAATATTTCCGTATCACACGGCAGCCTGCAGGCACTGTGGGACGTCTCTTTCCATGTCGGCAAAGGTGAACGCGTCGGCATCCTGGGCGCGAACGGTGCCGGCAAGAGCACCACGCTCGGAGCCCTCATGGGTCTCTATCCACCCTCGTCCGGAGAGATACGGCTGCTCGGCCATCCGCTCGCGGGCAAGCCCCCGACCGAATGCGTCACGCACGGTCTGGCCCTTGTGCCCGAAGGCCGCCGGCTTTTTCCGGAAATGAGCGTTCGGGAAAATCTCGAGATGGGTGCTTACCTGCCGGCCGCGCGCCGCGCCCTCGCCGAGAATATCGAGAAGGTCTACAGCCTGTTTCCGATCCTAAAGCAAAAGGCGGGGCAGCACGCGGGCGAACTGAGCGGCGGTCAGCAGCAGATGGTTGCCATCGGCCGCGCGCTGATGACATCGCCGCGCATTCTGCTGCTCGATGAACCGTTCCTTGGCGTTGCGCCGCTTCTTGTCGATGAAGTCATGCACGCGCTCGGGCTCATCGCTGCCGATGGAATGACGGTCGTTCTTGTCGAACAGAACATCCACCGGGCGCTCGATTTCGTCGACCGCGCCTACGTGATTGAGAGCGGGCGAATTGTCCTCGAAGGGACACGCGAATCGCTATTGGGCGACACGAACTTCAGCAACAAATTCCTCGGAATTGACTGATACGGAAGTTACGTTGCTGCCTGCCGCTTCTCACGAACGCTTCAGCAGGAAGTAACCGCAAAGCACGATCGGAATTCCCAGCGCAATCCAGGACAAGCCATCCCATGCGCCATCGCCGACCAGCGCGGACACGAGTCCGACAATGCTCAATATCGCGAGCAGAAGCGGCACGGCGAAAATCTGAGTGGTGGTCTGGCGACGATGGATTGGCATGGGTTTCATGATGTGTAAACCGGACGATGATCGGCGGCGGACGCATCGACGACCACTCGTTCGACGCTAAGGCCTGACTTCCTGCGAAGCCATAGATAGAGCCCTGTGATGAGCACGGCAATCGTGATGATGTCGAGGATCGCCCAGATGATCTTCAACGGCATGCCGCCGTAGTCGCCGAAGTGCAGCGGCTGCGAGATCAGCAAGGTTGCGACATACCAGGGCAGTTCCCGGCTGTCCGTCATTACACCGGTTTCGGCATCGCTCAGCGCGGGTTTGAGCAGTTTCGCCGTCAGTGGCGTATTGCCACGCATGAACACAGCATAGTGGCTTTTGCTGCTGAAGATCGTGCCGGGGAAAGCGACAAAGGCAGGCTTCATGGCGGGCTCCGCCCTGATCGCGACCTGAACGGCCGATTCGATAGAACCCGGATTTGCCGGAAGCGACTTGTCCTTGTATTGCGCGGTCATCTCCGCGAGCTGGCCGAATTGCCAGACCTTGATGACGAGTTCAGCCCACGTATTGATGACGCCGGTGAAGCCGACGACCAGCATCCACATCACCAAAACGATGCCGGTGAGATTATGCACATCGAGCCAGCGGACCACGCGAAGGCGGTCACGCCGGTAGGTTCCGAATTTCAGCTTCCGCATCGATGGCTCGTAAACAACAATACCCGAAACGATCGCCACACAGAGTTCCCCATTCTGCTGACATTTTCAGCCCACGATGGAAGAGCAGATTTGGGACTCGCGCGCCTTTGCGAATGCGCAAAAAACCTTTGATCGCGCGTTGACAAACTCAAAGGTGACTACGTTGAAGAATCAGTGCGGCATTTCAGACGCAGTTTTCGCGTCGGAACAACTACCGAGGCGATACGTGATCCCGGTAAAGGCTGGGAACCGACCCGAAGTGCTTGCGGAAGGCCGTCGCGAAATTCGCCGGATTTGTATAGCCGACGAGATCGGCGGCCTCGGTCACGGAGAGGTTCTGATACACGAGCGCCTCACGCGCCACTTCGAGCCGTTTGACACGGAGATATTCGGCCGCGCTGGCGCCAAAGGCCGCGCGAAAACGGGAATTGAATGATCGCCGGCTTGAGCCGGCGCATTTCGCAAGCTCGGCGACACTCCACGGGCGGCGCAGGTCAGAATCCATCATTTCTTTTGCGGCCTGCAGCCGCGCCCGCTTGTTATCCACCGGATGACGCAGCTCGATATTGTGGCGCAGCGCGCATATCGCCCTCGCCAAAATCTCGGTCGCATGTGCGCTCATCAATAGCTTGCCCGCAGAGCCATCGATCACGGGCAACAAAATCTCGCTCGCAATCGCCTGAATGCGCGGAGGCGCCTGCACGGAAAACGGCAGAACCGGACGATCCGTCGATTTGAACAGGTTGAGGAACTCCTCCTCCAGACCCAGATTCTAGATCGAAGAAAACGGGAAGGCGACACCGACAGCGCGAATGGGACCGCCGGGCGCTTCACCGCTGCATGGCGTTGGCTCACGGATTGCCATGCCGAGCAGCTTGTTTTGCGAATACCGGATCTTTTCCGGACCGTCGCAAGCACTGCTTTCGCCGATTCCCTCAAGCACGATGGTCATATAAAGCCCGGGCTTCATGATCCCACGCGTGCGAAGATCGGCAGGCAATTGAAAATCGCCCGCATGAAGCACGCAGCCCGGCGAATCCAGCCAGATCATGCGTTCAGAGAATGTGTCTTCGACAGGCCGGTTCTCGCGATCGAGAATTTGGTACTGATCGATGAAACGGTCATAGAGTTGAGGCATCTGACGTATCAGGTGTCCGCGGCTGATCGGATTGAAAGTCGAACTGAAAGTATGACTGTCTGCCTCAGCGGCCTCAATAAGCTCCAGGCGACTTTAGAACGGTTTGAATGTTCCGTTGCGAACGTCCTAGGCCCGGCCCATCACCGGCATCGTCAGAAGCTTATCGATCGGTTCCGGCGTTGCTGCCGCGGTTTCAAAGGCTGCCTGCAGCGTCGCGATATCCTCCTCGGACAAAGGCTGCCATCCGCAAGGACAGGAGTGCTGGTGATGATGCGCCGCCACCTGTCGATAAACAGAACCGACGGCGTGAGCCATCGCAGTCATGACAGCCATAGGCGTGAGACCCGAAACATCCAGTCCTCGGCCAAAAGCCGTCATCATCAGGCGGTCGAGATCGGCCTGGAATGTCCAGCGATCGTCAAAACCAAAGATGTCCTCCTGATCCGGCATGGTGGCTCCCATTTCTGGTCATCGGCCTTCAAGGCATGCGCCATCTCTACGCGTCCATCCTCAAAGGCTCAATATGCAGGTTCGCAAGTCACATTAGAAGGCATCGAAGCGCGCCTGGGCGCGAATACGCCTGCAAGCAGGCCCTTGGCTTTATTTTCCGGAGATGCATCACCACTTGTAATGCAGCGTCGCCAGCACCTGTCGGCGCAGACCATAGACGCAATTGTTGTCGAATTACGGTGCACTGTGACACGTAGATTTTGTCGAATAGATTTGTGGCGTTCACGCTCAGCTTGGCGCCCTTGGATCGCGGATCGAGATTTTCCAGTTCGTAATGAATTCTTCGAGCGACTGTATTGCGATTAAGCTCGGGCTATTTCACCAACCTGCGCAGGATCCGATCCGCCCGCATTCCGAATGGCGGACGCAACAAACGCGTCAGGCTCCATTTCGATTGTTCGAAGATGACGCGCTGATTAGAGAAGGCATCGAAGCCCGCCTTGCCATGATACCGACCGATGCCCGAGCCGCCGACGCCGCCAAACGGAAGAGCGCTGATACCGGCATGCAGCACCGTCTCGTTTATCGACACCGCGCCCGACATCGTTTTTGCTATCACTGCGTGAAACCGCTCGTTCTTCCCGCCGAACCAATAGATCACCAGGGCCGGCGGCTGGCTGCGCACCATCTCGATAGCCTCGTCGATGGTATCGTAAGTCAGGATCGACAGCAGCGGACCGAAGATTTCTTCCGTCATCACCGCATGATTCCGAGCCGGAGACAAAATCAGCTTTGGCTGGAAGCGCGGTGCGGCGATATCGCTGTCCAGCAGATCGAGTGTCTGCTCCGCGGATTCCAGTTTTTCCAGCCGAGCGATCGCGGTGTCCGACAATATCGCGGAATAGTCCCGTGCCTCCCGATCCGGATAAAGCTTGCGCGCGGCCGCCTTCAGTTCCCCAACGAGGCCATCATAGTTCTCGCGCGCCACGAGAACATAGTCCGGAGCAACGCAGGTCTGGCCCGCATTCATCAACTTGCCGGCGATAATCGATTCCGCGGCCGTGACGAGGTCAGCCCCCCGATCGACGATCACTGGCGACTTTCCGCCAAGTTCGAGAATCAGCGGCGTCATGTTGGCAGCAGCGGCTTCCGCCACCTTGGCGCCGGTGCGGTGCGAGCCCGTGAACAGCAGTGCATCGAATGGCAATCGAACGAACTGTGCGGACAAATTTGCATCGCCGCAGACAACACCGATAATCGAGGGATCGAAAATTTCCCCGATATGCTGCGCGATCAGTTGCGCGGTTCGTGGCGTCATTTCCGAAGGCTTGATCAGAACGCGGCATCCGGCAGAAATCGCCGACACCAGCGGCATCAGCGCAAGCTGCAACGGATAGTTGCTCGGCGCGACCACACCGACAACGCCGCGCGGCTGCGGCACCAGGCCACCGCGCGCCGGCCAGATCGGAAAACCGAGAGCAATCGATGATGGACGCGCCCATTTTTTGATGCGAGGGAGAGTATAGTCGATCGCCGAGATCACCACTGCGATTTCCGTCAGTAGCGTTTCATGCCTCGAGCGCCCGCGAAAATCGGCCGATATTGCAGCAACGTAGTCATCGGCTCGTTGCCGCAGGCTGCTGCGCAATGCCTTGAGGATCGCGCAACGCTGCGCGACTGAGAGCCCACCCTTGGCGATCCAGGCGTCACGCAAAGCCGCATAGGATTGCATCAGCGATGTCTCGTCTGTCAGAGTATCAGACATCGATCTTCTCCTTCCCGCTCACGCATCACTGCCGCGCCATCTCGGCCTCTCCGACGCCATCACCGTCGAGGTGCTGCTCGATGTCCATGGTGACACGCACCCGAAGCAGATTTCCCGTGAACTCGAACGGAGCCGCATAATGCGACACCGGACTGCCGCGATCCCGTCCGATGTCCAGCCCCGACCACGAAATCAGATTGTGGAATCCCAGCACCGTGTCAAACGATCCTGCCGGCGCTCCATCGATCCGAAGTGTAATCCGGCTGAAGCCCGGTACCGGCCCCTTGCGCGGCTTGCCGTCCGTTGTCCAGCGCGTAACCTCAACCCCGAGATGACGCGCACCGGCAGGAATCTCGCGGTCCGATGTGAGAATATTATGGGCGCCGCCGATATTTAGATCATGCACCAGCCGGTTGTCCTTGACGTAGAGACTGTAGCCGGATGTCGCGTCGCCATGGGCGATCAGAACGCCTTCGACCACCGCTCCGCTCGGGTCCAGATCCGCCTCGATCATATAATTCCGGCTGCGCACATCCGGCGCGACGTCTGTCGGCACGTGTCCCATTCCGGTGTGAAAAACGAAGTTATGGCGCGGGCCATGAAAACGCGCGGCATTCTCCGCAAAACGTGGACCGAAGCGATCGTCCAGTGGCAGCACCTTGTGCTTCTCCGCCTGATCCCACCACATATCGATCATCCGTTTCAGCCGCTCGGGATCACGTTCGGCGAGATTATCGACTTCCGAGAAATCTCGATCGAGATGAAACAGCTCCCACTTGTCTTTCTCAAATGCCGTGCCGGGCGGATGAAATGCGACGGCCTTCCAGCCGTCGTGCCAAAGCCCGCGATGACCGAACATCTCGAAATATTGCGGCTTGGTGCGCGAGGGCGCGTTCGGATCGGAGAGCGATTTCACGAAACTCTCGCCTTCCAGCGGCATCTGTTCATATCCGCCGATCGACAATGGCGGCTTAACACCGATCACATCCAGAAGTGTCGGCACAAGATCCGTGGCGTGGACGAATTGATGGCGCAGTTCGCCCTTGGCCTTGATCCGTTGCGGCCACGAGATCACGAACGGATCGCGAATGCCGCCGCCATGGGTATTTTGCTTGTAGCGCCGCAGCGGCGTGTTGGATGCCATCGCCCAGCCCAGCGGAAAATTCGAATGAGTGTCAGGCCCGCCGATATCGTCGATGCGCTGCAGTTTTTCAGGGATCGGCTCAGGGCGAAAATTATAAGGCCCCATCGCGTTGACAAAACCCAGCGGCCCGCCCTCTTGGCTGGCGCCATTGTCGGACAGCACCACAATCAGCGTGTTGTCCCGCACGCCCGCGGTTTCGAGGAATGCGATCAGCCGCGCGAGATGCTGATCCGCATGATCGAGCATTCCTGCAAATGCCGATTGAAGGCGCGTGAAGACGCGGCGCTCGTCTTCGCTGTGCTCGTCCCAGGCTTTGACGCCGTCATTACGCGGCGCCATCCTGGTCTCCTGCGGCACAAGACCCATCGCCTTTTGCCGCGCCAAGCGCCGTTCGCGCTCCACGTCCCACCCATGCCCGAAGTGCTTGTCGTAGCCCTTGATCAGATCGCTTGGCGCCTGATGCGGCGCATGGCACGCCCCGAAAGCCAGCCATGTCAGCCACGGCAGATCGGGACGATCCGCCATGTGATCGGCGATAAAGCGAATGGATTGATCGACGAGATCCGCCGTCAGGTGATAGCCGGTCTCATAGGTGCCCGGTGGATCGATATGCGTATTGTCGGCGACAAGTTCGGGTGAATATTGATCGGTCTCGGCATCGAGAAAGCCGTAGAAACGATCGAAGCCACGGCCGAGCGGCCAGCCATCGAACGGCCCGGTCGCTCCACTCTCCGTCAACGGCGTTACATGCCACTTGCCGACCATGTAATTCCGATAGCCGGTGGTGCGGAGAATTTCCGCGATCGTCCCGGCCTCGCGCGCGATCTTGCCGCGATAGCCGGGATAACCGCTGTCGAAGTTCGCCAGACACCCCACGCCTACCGAATGATGATTGCAGCCGGTCAACAGCGCCGCACGGGTTGTCGAACACATCGCCGTGGTATGAAATCCGCTGTAGCGCAACCCTTCCGCCGCCAATCTGTCGATCGTCGGGGTGCGGATCGACGAGCCGTAGCAGCCAAAATCGGAAAAGCCGACATCGTCGAACAGCACCACAAGAATATTGGGTGCCGAGGGCTGCGGCTTCTTTTCCGGCGGCCACCATGGCTTGGAGTCGGCGATAGTCTTGCCGATAGTGCCTTGAAACGCCTCGCCTTTGTCTCGCTCACCCATGATCCACTCCCTGTATGTCGCCCGCGGTTGCCCCGCGTGTTCGAACAGATGCCCGGTCAGGGCCTGACGAATTTCAGGTTGCCAAAACCATAATCCGAATTATCATTATCATTATGGACCGCCGGAACGCAACGATGCCCTTCGACACCCCGGACTTGAATTTTCCCGGCGTACTGCCATCGCGGCAAAAGCGCAGCCGTGAAACGACGGCCGCTCTGCTACGCGCGGGCGCCGAGATGCTGCGAACTCACCGCCTTGAGGACTTGTCGATCGAAGCGCTCTGCGCGGAGATTAATGTCACCGTTGGCGCGTTCTACAGCCGGTTCGAGAGCAAGGATGCGTATTTCAACGCCTTGCTGAGCCTGACCGGACATGACGGCGCACTCATGCGATCACGCATGATGCACGATCAGGCGCTGGCTGAATTGTCTCTTGAGGCGCTTTGCGATGTGCTCGTCGAGGGCATCGTGAGTTGGATGCGCAACCATGAAGGCGTCCTCCGGGCAGCCCTGCAGCGCGGGGACTCCCGCGAAGCCAAATGGAGCACGTTCAAGGATCTGGCGCGAAACGGCGTCGTGGTCGCAACGCCTGCCCTGCTCCGCGCCATGGGGCCGGGCCAGCGCGCGGCGAAGACGCGTGCCGTCGGCTTCGGCTTTCAGGTGATCTTCGGAACGCTGGTCAATGCGATCCTCAACGATCCGGGTCCGCTGTCGCTCCATGATAAAGAGCTATCGGTCCGGCTGAGCCAATGCTTCCAATTGCTGATCAAGACGGAAACGAGGCCCTCCTCCGCAAAAACGACGGCGTCGAAGACAGCATTGCGCCTCAAGGGAACGACGAGAGCAAAGACATAGCAACCGAACGAAGATTGGCAAAACGCCGACGCAAAGTGACAGGGAAGCGAAACAATGACCGATCGAAAGACAGAACCAGGGGCATGGCGTGTCGTCGGCCTGCTCTTCTTCTTCATGCTGATCAATTTCGCCGACAAGGCCATCATCGGCCTCGCCGCCGTTCCCATTATGGATGAGATGAAGCTGTCGCCGAGCGAGTTCGGCCTCGTCGGCTCTGCCTTCTTTCTTCTCTTCGCCATTTCCTCGATCATTGTCGGCTTCATCGCCAATCGCATCCAGTCCCGCTGGATTTTGCTGGCTATGGGGTTGATCTGGGCACTCACACAGTTTCCGATGGTGGGCTCGGTCGGCATCGGGACGCTGGTCGCATGCCGCATCATTCTCGGCGCCGGCGAAGGTCCGGCCTATCCCATCGCACTGCATGCCGCCTACAAGTGGTTCCCCAACGAACGGCGCACGCTCCCCACGGCGGTCATCGCGCAGGGCGCAGGCGTCGGCATCATGATTGTGCTGCCGCTGCTTAATCTTCTGATCGTTCATTATTCGTGGCACTGGGCATTCGGCGCGCTAGGCATCGCCGGCCTGCTGTGGACGGTCGCCTGGGCCGCATGGGGCCGCGAAGGTCCACTTGTGCATACCGAGTCCGCAGCGAGTCTGTCAGACAACCGTGTCCCCTATCGTCGCCTGTTGCTCAATCCAACGATCATCGCGAGCTGGTGCGCCTATTTCGGCGCCTACTGGGCGCTGTCACTCAGCCTGTCGTGGCAGGCAGCTTACTTTGTTCATGGCCTCGGTTTCGTGCAACGCTCGGTGGGCCTGCTGACCGCACTCACATCCGGTCTCGGCGTGATCGTCGTGATCGGCCTGGGCTGGTACTCGCAGCGGCTGATGGCGCGCGGGGTCAGCAGCCGCATCGCAAGGGGGTGTCTGGGAGGCGCATGCGTCGCCTTCGGCGGGATTTTGCTGGTCGCATTGCCGCATATCGACAACATTACGGGAAAAATCATCGCCGGTGCCTGCGGAATGGCCTTCCCCTCGATCATCTATGTGATCTCGCATGCGGTGATCGGCGAGATCACGCCGGTCAGTCAACGTGGTGCGTTGCTCGCCATCAGCAATGCGATTGGCACCACCGCCGGGCTGATCGCGCCTTATGTGATGGGAAGCCTCGTCGAGAAAGCCACCACGCCACTCGACGGCTTCAACAGCGGCTTCGTTATCTGCGGCGTCATCATGCTGGCGGGAGGAACCATCGGAATGATGTTCATCCGCCCTGAAGCAGAAGCCAGACGCATCGCCCCTGCCCGCACCGCCGTGCTGGCCGGAAGCACGACCTGACAGCCGCCAGAGCACCGAATCCCTCAGGAGAAATTCCGTGGACGAATTTGATTACGTGATCGTTGGCGGCGGCTCCGCCGGTTGCGTTCTTGCGAGCCGCCTTAGCGAAGACCCGAAAGTGAATGTGTGCCTTCTGGAAGCCGGCGGCTCCGGCAACAACTGGATGGTCAGGGCGCCGCTCGGCCTTGCCATCATGGTGCCCTCTAAGAAAAACAACTGGGCATTCCAGACCGTGCCGCAACCCGGCCTCAACAATCGCCGGGGATATCAGCCGCGCGGCAAGGCACTTGGCGGATCGAGCGCGATCAACGCCATGGTTTACATCCGTGGCCATCGCTCGGACTACGATCACTGGGCAAAGCTTGGCAATCCCGGCTGGGGATATGACGATGTACTACCCTACTTCCGGAAATCCGAAAACAACGAGACGCTGAACGGCGCCCATCATGGCGTCGGTGGTCCGCTCAATGTCAGCAACCTGAGGACCGAAAATCCGTTTCAACAGCATTTTCTGGAGGCCGCGAAGTCGCTGCAACTACCGATCAATCATGACTTCAACGGCGCCGACCAGTACGGCGTTGGCCCCTATCAGGTCACCCAGAAGGAGGGCCAGCGCTGGAGCGCATCGCGCGCCTATCTTGAGCCGAACCTGTCGCGGCCGAATCTGGAAGTCATAACGCAGGCTCTGGCGAGACGCGTAATCTTCAAAGGCAAAAGGGCCGCCGGCGTTGAATTCAGCAGAGATGGCGACACCGAAACTGTCAAAGCGCGGCGCGAGATCATTCTGAGTAGTGGCGCGTTCCAGTCGCCGCAATTGCTGATGCTTTCAGGCCTCGGTGACGCCACGCACCTGAAGTCCTTCGGCATTGACGCCGTTCACCACGCGCCGGGCGTCGGCCAGAACCTGCAAGATCATATCGACTTCGCGTTCACCTATCGCTCGATCTCCGCCGACAATTTCGGCGTCTCATTTGCAGGGCTCAATCGCCTGCTGAAGGAAATCGGCCACTATCGACGCGCCGGACACGGCATGGTGACATCGAACATCGCCGAATGCGGCGGCTTCCTCAAAACCGATCCCGATCTGGCCATTCCCGACATCCAGTTACATTTCAGCATGGCGATCGCGGACAATCACGGCCGCACCCGCCATTTCGGACATGGTTTCGGCTGCCATGTCTGCCTGCTTCGTCCCAAGAGCCGCGGCACGGTGTCGCTCAACAGCGCCGATCCGAACGCAGCCCCATTGATCGATCCCAAATTCTACGATCATGCCGACGATATCGAGGTCATGCTCAAGGGCTTCAAGATAACGCGCAGGATCATGGAAGCGGAGCCGCTGGCCAAGTGGCGAACAGCCGAGATGTACAGCGGCACCATCCAAAGCGACGATCAGATTCGCACCCTCCTGCGCGATCGTTCCGATACGGTTTATCACCCCGTTGGCACCGCACGCATGGGCACAGACGATCTCGCCGTCGTCGATCCGCAATTGCGCGTGCGCGGTGTCGAGAACCTGCGGGTGGTGGACGCTTCCATCATGCCGACGCTGGTCGGCGGCAACACCAACGCCCCCACGATCATGATCGCCGAAAAGGCTGCCGACATGATCCGCGCGGCCCATCATTGACGAGTTGAGGAGCACGTCCCATGGCCGAACAGAATTCTCCGGAACGCCCGAAAGATGCATCCCTCGCCGTCAAGGCGCAGCATGATGCGACGCTCAAGGCATTGCCCTTCTCGGACACCCGCGACTTCGACGATGCATCGCGCGGCTTTCTCGGCACTCGCGAGCACGCCCGGATATTGTCTGACAACGGCCGCGAAGTTTGGAGCCTCGAACCTTACGGCTTTTTAGGCGAGCAGGCTGCCCCTCCCACCGCCGATCCAAGCCTGTGGCGACAGTCGCGCCTCAATATGAATCACGGTCTGTTCGAAGTCGTCCCCGGCGTCTATCAGGTGCGCGGTTTCGACATCGCCAATATGACGCTCATCGAGGGCGACAACGGCGTCATCGTCGTGGATACGCTGACGTCGATCGAGGGGGCACGGGCAGCGCTGGAGCTTTACCGTGAGCATCGCGGCCATCGCCCCGTCACTGCCGTCATGTTCACACACACGCATACGGACCACTGGGGCGGCGCTCGCGGCGTTCTGGATGATGCAACCCTTGCTGCTGGCAACGTCCCGATCATCGCTCCTGATCTCTTTCTCGAGCATGCCGTGTCCGAGAACATCATTGCCGGACCTGCCATGCTGCGCCGTGCCCAATATCAATTCGGGCCGCTGCTGGCGAAAGGGCCGCGCGGACAGATCGATTGCGGACTCGGAAAATCGATGGCGGCCGGTTTGGTGGAGCTGCTTCGCCCAACCGACCTGATCAAGGCGACGGGCGATACGCGCACCATCGACGGGGTGACATTTGAATTTCAGATGGCGCCGAACTCTGAGGCGCCTGCGGAGATGCACTTCTATCTTCCGCGTTATAAAGTGCTCAATCTCGCCGAGAATTGTACGCACAACTTTCATAACCTCCTGCCGTTCCGCGGGGCGGACGTGCGCGATGCGCTCGCCTGGTCGAAATATCTGAACGAGGCTCTGCAGATGTGGGGCGGCAAGGCTCAGGCCATGTGCGGCCAGCATCATTGGCCGGTGTGGGGCACGGATCGCGTCGACACCATGATCCGCGAGCAGCGAGATCTCTACAAATTCGCGCATGACCAGACCGTGCGCCTCATGAATCACGGACTCAACGCCGCGGAGATCGCCGAAACGATCAAGCTTCCCTCAAGCCTCGACGACGCGTGGCACGCGCGCGGCTATTACGGCCATATCCGCCATAACGTGAAGGCAATCTATCAGAAATATCTTGGCTGGTACGACGCCAACCCGGCCAATCTCGATCCTTTGCCGCGCATCGAGGCTGGCAAGAAATACGTCGAGTACATGGGAGGCGCGGCATCGATTCTGAGCCGCGCCCGAAAGGACTTCGAAAAAGGCGAGTTTCGCTTCATCGCCCAGGCCTTGAGCCATCTGGTATTTGCCGAATCTGACAACAGCGACGCGAAGACACTCCTTGCGGATACGTTCGAACAGCTCGGATATCTCTCCGAAAGTGCAACCTGGAGAAACTCATATCTCTTCGCAGCACAGGAATTGCGGCACGGCATGCCGAATCTGCCGCCGCGCCCCGGCATGCCGCGCGAGACGCTCGCCGCCTTGCGTACGGAACAACTGTGGGATGTGCTCGGCGTCCGGCTGAACGGCCCGAAGGCCGAGGGCAAGCACATTACGCTGAACTGGCAATTCACCGACACGAACGAAACCTTTGTGTTGACGCTTGAGAATTGCGCCCTCACCTACCTTTCCGGCGCGCAATCGGCAGAGGCCGATGCAGGCTTCGCTCTGACACGCGATCTCTTCAATGGTGTGATCGCCAAGCAAACGAGCTTTCCCGAGGCTGTCATGGCCGGGCAGATCAAGGTGACGGGAAATGCCATGAAACTTGCTGAACTGATGGGATTGATGGACGAATTTCCGCGCATGTTCGCGATTGTCGAACCGCGCAGACAACCCATCACGTGACGGCGGATCAAATTGATCCGCCCCTTCCCTTGGAAGGACTCTCCTCGAAGAATGATTTTTGGGTATTGACGTGATTGCCGAACAACACTCCTGGCAATCGTTCAACTCAACATTAATGACTGATCATCCATGGCCGCGCGGTGGGGAAACCTTTCGCGCCGGAGCGTGATTTCGTCATCAACCGCGACGGCTTGCCGCTTGAACAGCAGCCGCAACCCGGCCCATGCGAAGCCTTATATTCACTCAACGTCTTCGGCGCGTTGGCGCTGCGTTCGTTGGTGGCATAAGCTTTACGCCTCTCAGCCGGCATGCAGGCAAAGTGCGGTGCGGTCAGGATCACTCGTGGCGCCTGCGTCGTGCATTGTGGGCAAATCTGCGGATCATCGCTCTCGGCCATCGGCCGCATGTCGGTGAATGGTCCGCAATCGTTGCAAAGATACTCGTAAATCGGCACAGCCCGTCTCCCCGTTTGTCTGCTTTCGCGATCCTGCGTGAACACGGGGGCGGCAGATACGTGCCGCTCCCGCATTCTCACGCGGGGACTCTTACTTGTCCGGCGACAGCGGCATGTCGATGCCGCCCTTGATGTGTTTGATCGGGCCGGCCGACGACGGCATGATGTCGAAGTCGAAGATTTCTGTCGGCAGCCACAGCGTGGCGCAGGCGTTCGGCACGTCCACGACGCCCGAGATGTGACCTTGCACCGGAGCCGTTCCGAGGATCGAATAGGCCTGTGCACCGGAATATCCGAATTTCTTCAGGTACTCGATCGCATTCAAACATGCCTGACGGTAGGCGATGTGCACATCGAGATAGTGCTGTTTGCCGGCCTCGTCGACCGAGATGCCCTCGAAGATCAGATAGTTGTTGTAGTTCGGCGTCACGGGCGACGGCTTGAAGATCGGATTCTTGATGCCGTACTTCGCCATGCCGTCCTTGATGACATCGACCTTGATATGCAGCCAGCCGGCCATTTCGATGGCCCCGCAGAAGGTGATTTCGCCATCGCCCTGGCTGAAGTGCAGGTCGCCCATCGAGAGACCCGCGCCCGGAACGTAGACCGGGAAATAGATCTTCGAGCCGCGCGACAGATCCTTGATATCGCAGTTGCCGCCATGCTCACGCGGCGGAACGGTGCGCGCGCCTTCCGCAGCAGCTTTCGCCTTTGCGTCGCCCTTGAGCCGGCCCATATGCGCCGTCGGGCCGAATGGCGGATTGGCAAGGCCCGGCACGCGGGTCGGATTGGTGGCGATCAATGCAGTTTCGCGCTCGTTCCACATCGACAGCATCTTGGGATCGGGCAGACAGCCGATCAGACCCGGATGGATAAGCCCTGCGAAATTCACGCCGGGAATATGCCGCGACGAGGTGTACATGCCCTTGAAGTCCCAGATCGACTTCTGCGCCAGCGGGAAGTGATCGGTCAGAAAGCCGCCACCGTTCTGCTTGGAGAAGAAGCCGTTGAAGCCCCACAGGCTCTCCTTCATCGGACCGACGTCGAGCAGGTCGACCACCAGCAGATCACCCGGCTCAGCACCCTTCACGCCGATCGGACCCGAGAGGAAGTGCACGATCGACAGGTCGATATCACGCACGTCATCGGCGGAATCGTTGTTCTTGATGAAGCCACCGGTCCAGTCGTAGGTCTCGATGATGAAATCGTCGCCCGGATTGACCCACTCCACCATAGGAATGTCGGGGTGCCAGCGATTGTGGACCTTGTCGTTGTCGTAGGCCGACTGATTGAGATCGACCTTGATCAGTGTTTCTGGCATCGTGATGCTCTCCCCTTGGTTACGAACTGAGTTCAGACAGACAGATATTTGGCGACCTGCTCCGCATCGATGCCCTCGCGGGCTTCATCGCGGACAATCTCACCATTCTCGATGACAAGAACCCGATCAGCGACGTCGAGTGCGAAGCTGAGGACCTGCTCGGACACGATGATGGACAGGCCGCGTTCATCGCGGATACGCTTGAGCGTGCGGGCCATCTCGCGAATGATCGACGGCTGGATGCCTTCGGTCGGCTCATCGAGCAGCAGAACCTTCGGCCTTGTCGCGAGCGCACGGGCAATCGCAAGCTGCTGCTGCTGGCCACCGGACAGATTGCCGCCGCGGCGGCTCTTCATCTCGAGCAGCACCGGAAACAGTTCGTAGATGTCGCCCGGCACATCCTTGTCGCCGTGGGCGACAAGGCCCGTCTCGATATTCTCCTTCACCGTCATGGTCGAGAAGATCATGCGGCCCTGCGGCACATAGGCGAGGCCCTTGGCGACGCGCTCATAGCTCTTCAGCTTGCTGAGTTCATTGCCTTCCATGGTCACCGATCCGCTCTTGGTCGGCACGATTCCCATCAGCGACTTCATCAGCGTGGTCTTGCCCATGCCGTTGCGTCCCATGATCGCAACGATCTCATTGGGCGCGACCGATACGTTGAGACCATGCAGGACTTCGCTCTGTCCGTAAGCGACGTGAAGATCCGAAATCGCCAGCATTGCGTATTCCTTCAGCTAACAGTGGTGTCAGTGACCGAGATAGACTTCGATGACCTTCGGATCGTTCTTGACCTGCTCCATCGATCCTTCTGACAGAATCTGGCCCTGATGCAGCACCGTCACCTTATGGGCGATGTCCTCAACGAATTTCATGTCGTGCTCGATCACCAGAACCGATCGATCCTTGATGATGCGATTCAGCAATTCGGCGGTCTTCACCCGCTCGCTGACGCTCATGCCGGCCACCGGCTCGTCAAGCATCAGAAGATCCGGGTCCTGGATCAGCAGCATGCCGATCTCAAGCCATTGCTTCTGGCCGTGGCTGAGCAGTTCGGCGCTCATGCCGAGGCGATCCTTGAGAAAGATCATTTCGGCGACTTCCTCGACGCGTTCACGCACCGCCTTGTCGCGCTGGAATGTCAGCGCGCCGAACACCGTCCGTCCGCGCGGATAGGAGATTTCGAGATTTTCGAACACGGTAAGATCGTCATAGATCGACGGCGTCTGGAACTTGCGGCCGACACCGGTCTGAACAATCTCGTTCTCCTTCATCTTGGTCAGTTCCTTGCCGCGGAACTGGATGGAGCCCGATGTCGCCTTGGTCTTTCCGCAGATCAGATCGAGCACCGTCGTCTTGCCAGCGCCGTTCGGACCGATGATGACGCGGATTTCGTTTTCATCGACGTAGAACGACAGATCGTTCACCGCCTTGAAGCCGTCGAACGAGACCGTCAACGACTCGACAGCGAGGAGAAAGTCTTTTGGCTGATGACCGACAAGCATAATGCTCTCCTATTCCGCAGGTGCGCCGTCGGCGACCGAGCCGCCGGTCCAGCCGCTTTTTCCGCCGCTCTTGACGCGCGAAGCAAACAGGCGCTCGATCCGTGGCTGGATGTGATCGCGCCAGATTCCGGCGAGACCATTCGGGAAGGCCAGCACAACAGCGATAAACAGCGCGCCGAGGCCGAACAGCCAGAGTTCTGGGAAAGATTCCGAGAAGCTGGTCTTGGCGAAATTCACCAGCAGCGTGCCGTAAACCGCGCCCAGGATCGACAGCCGACCGCCGACCGCGGTGTAGATCACCATCTCGATGGAAGGCACGATGCCGACGAAGGACGGCGACATGAATCCGACTTCGAGGGTGAACATCGCACCGCCGATGGCTGCGAACACAGCTGCCGCGCAATAGGCGAAGATCTTGAAATTCGCGACGCTATAGCCGGAGAACCGAACGCGATCCTCCTTCTCGCGCATGGCGACAAGGATACGTCCAAGCTTGGAGTGCCGGATGAACTGCGCGATCCCGATGCAGCCGAACAGGCAGGCGACCTCGACGAAGTAGAGAATGAACTTCGCATGATCGGTGCGGATGTCCCATCCCTTCAGCGTGCGCAGATCGGTGATGCCGTTGACGCCACCGGTATAGCCCTGCTGGCCGATGATCAGAATGGTCATGATCGCAGCGATCGCCTGGGTGATGATCGCGAAGTAGGTACCGCCGACGCGGCGCTTGAACATTGCCGCGCCGATGATGAAGGCAAACACGGCCGGCACCAGAATGATCGCGATGATCGTGAAAGTCAGGCTGTTGAACGGCTTCCAGAAGAACGGCAGTTGCGTGAGCTGATTCCAGTCCATGAAGTCCGGAATGCCGGGCGTCGACTGAATCTTGGTGTTTGCAACGCTCGATGCTTCAAGCTTGAGGAACATCGCCATGCAGTAGCCGCCGAGGCCGAAGAACACGCCCTGCCCGAGGCTGAGAATGCCGCCATAGCCCCAGCAGATCACCAGACCGAGTGCGACGAAAGCGTAAGTCAGATACTTCGCCACGAGGTTGAGCCGAAAGATATCCAGCGACAGCGGCAGGATCACAATCAGAATCACGGCCAGCACGGCGATGCCGATCAGCTCGGAGCGGTTTGCGAAGCGAGGATTGTCGTGGACTGTTTTAATGAGCGGTGTCTCGGACATTTTTCTGGCCTTCTCGATTCACTTACGGACCTTGAGGGCGAACAGACCCTGCGGGCGCAGCATCAGGATGCCGACGATCGCAAGCAGCGTGAGCACCTTGGCCATCGAGCCCGACAGGAAGAATTCAAGGGTCGACTGGGCCTGGGAGATCGTGAAAGCGGACGCGATCGTGCCAAGCAGGCTGGCAGCACCGCCGAAGACCACCACAAGGAAGGTGTCCACGATGTAGAGCTGGCCGGATGTCGGCCCGGTCGAGCCGATCATGGTAAAGGCGGAGCCCGCGACACCGGCGATGCCGCAGCCGAGCGCGAAGGTATAACGGTCCACCTTCTCGGTGTTGATGCCAACGGCGCCGGCCATGATGCGGTTCTGCATGACGGCGCGCATCTGCTGACCCCAGCGGGAGCGAAACATGATGTAGGCGACACCGATCGTGATCAGCACCGTGAGAGCCATCACGAACATGCCGTTGATCGGAATCTGGATTGTGTCGGTCGCCTGCCATGAGCCCATCATCCACTCCGGCAGTTCGACGCCGACTTCGCGTGCGCCGAAGATCGAGCGATAGGCCTGCTGCAGCATGAGGCTGAGGCCCCAGGTCGCAAGCAGTGTGTCCAGCGGGCGTTTATAGAGATGCCGGATCAGCGCCCATTCCACCAGCATCCCGAGCGCGCCGGATGCGATGAACGCGAATATCATCGCGATAAAGAAGTAGCCGGCGAACAACGACGGCAGATGACTCTGAAAGAAGTTCGACGTGAGCCAGGTGACATAGGCCCCGAGGATCATGAACTCGCCATGGGCCATGTTGATGACACCCATCTGGCCGAAGATGATCGCCAGTCCCAGCGCCATCAGCACATAGACGGAAAACAGAATGAGACCTGCGAAGCCCTGCATCACGAAGATGGAGCCAAGGTCACCAATCGAATAGTCGCCGAACATGGAAGTCTCTCCGCGGGAGGGGATCTCGCGCCGCGAACGAATTCGCGGCGCGAGGGCTGTGAACGCGGGCCTGTGGTCCACGTCTGGGAGCTCGGAGCAAGTCGCAAGCGGCTTACTGGTAGCCTTTCGGGAACGGATTTGGTTCGACGAGATCGGCGGTCTCATAAACCAGTTCGTACTGGCCATCCGCCTTTGCCTTGCCGACGCGGGTCTTCGACCAGAGATGGTGGTTTTCATGGATGCGCACGTAGCCTTCGGGCGCGCCCTTGAATTCCACGCCGGGCGAAGCGGCGGCGATCTTGTCGACATCGAAGCTCTGCGCCTTTTCCACCGTCAGCTTCCAGAGCCACGGGCCGAGATAAGCCGCCTGTGTGACGTCTCCGATCACGGTCTTCTCGCCCCACATCTTCTTGAAGGCGGCGACGAATTCCTTGTTGTTCGCGTTGTCGAGCGACTGGAAGTACTTCATGCAAGCGAAGGCGCCCGCGATATTTTCACCGCCGATACCGTCGATTTCGTCTTCCGTGACCGAGATGGTGAGCAGCGTCTGCTTCGACAGATCGATGCCCGCCGCCTTAAGCTGCTTGTAGAACGCAACGTTCGATCCGCCGACGATGATGGCGTAGATCACGTCCGGCTTGGTTAGCTTGATCTTGTTGATGACCGAGTTGAACTGGGTGTGGCCGAGCGGGAAGTATTCTTCGCCAACGACCTTACAGCCCTGCAGATGGCCTTCAATGTGCTTGCGCGCGATCTTGTTCGACGTCCGCGGCCAGATGTAATCCGAACCGAGCAGGTAGAAAGTCTTCGCGCTCTTGGTCTTGTTGACCCAATCGAGGCCGGCGATGATCTGCTGGGTGGCTTCCTGGCCAGTGTAAATGACGTTCTTCGACTGCTCGAGACCTTCATAGAAGGTTGGATAGTAGAGCATACCGTTGTACTGCTCGAACACCGGCAGCACCGCCTTGCGGGAGGCCGAGGTCCAGCAGCCCATGACGGCGGCGCACTTGTCGTTGACCAGCAGCTTCTTCGCCTTTTCCGCGAAGGTCGGCCAGTCGCTGGCGCCGTCTTCCTGGATGAACTTGATCTTACGGCCGAGCACGCCGCCCGAGGCGTTGATCTGCTCGATCGCGAGCTTTTCGGCTTCCACCGATCCGGTTTCCGAAATCGCCATGGTGCCGGTCACCGAATGCAGGATGCCGACGGTGACTTCCGTATCAGTCACCGCGAGGCCCGTGGTGTTGACGGCGGAGGTGGCCGGCCCCGCTCCGAAGGACGGGCTGGGAAGGAACGACATGGCGGGCAACGCCGCCATTCCCATGAGCAATTTGCGCCGGAAGGCCGACTGTAATCCCTGATTTCTTTCGTCTGACATGACTTCCCCTTTTTGCTGAACAACGCCCTGATGGGGAAAACATGGCCCGGATTGTGCACCGCACAGATACGCAAAATCGCGCATACGGCACCGCAAAAGCGCGACGTAGGTTTTTGAAGTGGGTTTGAGGACGGACCGGGCGTGACAAAGGCGATTCAGGCAGGCGGGCGGCAACGGATAGACCGGGTCAGACGCCAATATAATCAATGGGTCGCGAACCAGACCCTGGAAGACTATGCCCTGCGCTTCACAGCCAAAAGCGCGCGCCGCTGGTCAGCGGCCCGTGTCGCAAATACAGCCCTTGGCGCAATTTCATTTCTCGCGCTCGAAGCCATCGGCGGAACGATCACGCTGAACTATGGCGTCACCAACGCCACGACGGCCATTCTGGTGGTCAGCGCCATCATCTTCTGCTGCGGACTGCCAATTGCCTATTATGCAGCCAGATATGGCGTAGATATTGACCTGCTCACCCGCGGGGCGGGATTCGGCTATATCGGCTCGACCATCACGTCGCTGATCTACGCCTCTTTCACCTTCATCTTCTTCGCCATCGAGGCCGTGATTCTGGCCATGGCGCTGGAACTCTGCTTCGGCATTCCCCGCCCCATCGGCTATCTCATCAGTGCCGTGGTCATCATTCCGCTGGTGACGCACGGCATCACACTGATCAGCCGCTTCCAGCTCTGGACCCAGCCATTCTGGATCCTGCTGCACGCCCTGCCCTTCGTCGCCATTGCCATCAAGAGTCCCGGCTCTTTCAGCGAATGGCGCGCGTTCTCGGGAGACCACGGCAGTCCGGACGGGCATCTCGATCTGCTGTTGTTCGGCACCGCCGCCTCTGTTGTCTTCGCGCTGGTGGCGCAGATCGGCGAACAGGTCGACTTCTTACGCTTTCTGCCGCGCGATCGCCGAACCTCGAAGCGGTCGTGGTGGATTGCCATGGTCAGCGCTGGCCCGGGCTGGATCGTTCCCGGCGCGCTCAAGATGCTGGCGGGGTCGTTCCTCGCCTTCTTTGCGCTCAAGCACGGCGTCAACGCGGAATACGCCGCCGAGCCCGCGCACATGTATCTCGAAGCCTTTCGCTATGTGCTGTCTCAACCCGATCTCGCGCTGGCGCTGACCGGCACCTTCGTCATTCTTTCGCAGCTCAAGATCAACGTCACCAACGCTTATGCAGGTTCGATCGCGTGGTCGAACTTCTTCTCGCGTTTGACCCATAGCCACCCCGGACGCGTTGTCTGGCTGGTGTTCAACGTTCTGGTGGCGCTCCTGCTGATGGAAATCGGCGTCTACAAGGCTCTGGAACAGACTCTGGCGCTCTATTCGAACGTCGCGATTGCCTGGGTCGGCGCACTGGTGGCCGATCTTGTCGTCAACAAACCGCTGGGCCTGCGTCCGCCACAGATGGAATTCAAGCGCGCACATCTCTACGACATCAATCCGGTGGGTGTCGGCGCAATGGTCATCGCCACCATCGTATCGATCAGCGCGTTTTACGGGTTCTTCGGCATCACCGCCAAGGCGCTCGCGCCCTTCGTGGCGTTGACCGTGGCGTTCGTGACTGCACCGATTATCGCGTGGGCGACGCAGGGAAAGTATTACATCGCCCGCAAGCCGAAGCGAAGCTGGCAGAATCTTGAAACCATCAAGTGTTGCATCTGTGAACATTCCTTCGAGCCCGAAGACACCGCTTCCTGCCCGGCCTATGCCGGGCCGATCTGCTCGCTGTGCTGCTCGCTGGATGCGCGCTGTCATGACCTGTGCAAACCTCACGGGCGTGTGCAGGCACAGCTTTCGGAGACGCTCGGACATATCCTGCCGCAATTCATTTATGCCCGCATCAATTCTCAGCTTGGGCACTATCTCGGCGTCTTTGCATTGTCCGCGGGACTCGTCGGCCTGACGCTCGGCCTAATCTACCTGCAGACCTCGACTATCATCCACTTTGGTCAGGCACAACTTTCCGACGTTTTGTGGAAAGTGTTCTTCGCATTGTCGATCATCATCGGAGTGGTCGCATGGCTGTTCGTGCTGGCGCGGCAAAGCCGGCAGGCTGCGGAAGCCGAAACGCGGCGGCAGACCACGCTCCTGATGCAGGAGATCGATGCGCACCGGAAGACCGACATGGAGCTGCAGCGCGCCAAGGAAGCCGCCGAGGCCGCCAATCTTGCCAAGAGCCGTTACGTGGTCGGCCTCAGCCATGAACTGCGCTCACCGCTCAATGCCATCAGCGGCTACGCGCAATTGCTCGAACAGGATTCATCCATCCAGCCGAAACCACGCGATCAGGTCCGCGTCGTTCGCCGCAGCGCGGATCACCTGTCGGGCCTGATCGATGGTCTGCTCGACATTTCAAAGATCGAGGCCGGACGGCTGCATCTGTCACGCGATGAAGTGCGCCTTCCCGACTTTCTCGATCAGCTTGTCGGCATGTTTCGTCTGCAGGCTGCGGCGAAGAATATCGAGTTTGTGTTCCAGCGGCCGGAAACGCTGCCGCCTGTGGTCTACACCGATGAGAAGCGGCTACGGCAGATTCTGATCAACCTGCTATCCAATGCCATCAAGTTCACCCAAACCGGCAACGTGCATTTCATCGTGCATTACCGCAGCCCCGTTGCGGAGTTCGAAGTACGCGATACCGGCCCCGGAATTCATGCCGACGACCTGGAACGCATCTTCGCGCCGTTCGAGCGCGGCGCGCTCGGCGTCTCGCAGCCGCAGACCGGAACAGGTCTTGGTCTCACCATCTCCAAGCTTCTTGCAGGTGTGATGGGCGGTGATATTCGCGTCGTCAGCACCGTGGGCCGTGGCAGCACGTTCTATGTCAAGATGCTGCTCTCGGAAGTCACCAACCCGACGCGCCTGCGAACCATCAACGCGCCGATCTACGGCTATCACGGCCCGCGCAAGACTATTCTCGTCACTGACGACGATCCGACCCAGCGCGATCTCCTGCGCGAAATTCTCAGCCCTCTCGGCTTCATTCTCCTCAGCGCCCCCGATGGTGGGGGATGCCTTAGCCTGTCACAGCACTGCCAGCCCGATATGTTCCTGCTCGACATCTCGATGCCTGGTATCGACGGCTGGACGGTCGCGGAGACCCTTCGCGCCAACGGACATCATCAGGCGCGCATCCTGATGATTTCCGCGAGTGCGCTCGAAGCGCATGGCGCACCATTGGCGCAACCCTTTCACGATGGCTACCTGATGAAGCCGATCGATGTGCCGCGTCTTCTGGAGATGATCGGCCAGTTGCTTAAGATCGAATGGTCTTACGAGCGTAACATTGTACAAACCGACGAACCGTCAGCTCCAGCGTGGAATTTGAATGAAAATCCAGGCCCACCTATTCATTATGTGGATGAACTGATCGAACTCGGCCAAATTGGCTACGTGACTGCAATTCACCGCAAGCTCGACCAGATCGGTCAGGATCACCCCGAACATGTCGTCTTTGTCGCCCAAATGCGTGCTCTGGTGGAACGATTCGATCTCGGGCAATACATGACCATCCTCCAATCCGTGCAGCGCCATGATCACTGAAGCCAAAGCCCGCGACACTGTTCTTATCGTCGACGATTCGCCGGACGCGCTCCGCATGCTGACTGACGCGCTGGACGGCGCGGGAATGACGGTGATGGTCGCGCTTGATGGTGCCTCGGCCCTTCGCATCGGCGAGCAGATCGCGCCCGACATTATCCTGCTCGATGCCGTGATGCCGGGCATGGATGGTTTTGAAACCTGCCGGCGACTGAAGCGGGAAGCAAAGCTCGCAGGCGTCCCGGTGATCTTCATGACGGGCCTAGCCGAGACCGAACATATCGTGCGCGGCCTCGAGGCTGGAGGCGTCGATTACGTCACCAAGCCCATCGTCATCGCGGAAATGCTCGCGCGCATCAAGGTTCATCTGGCGAACGCACGACTCACCCAAAGCGCGCGGGCTGCACTGGATGCATCGGGCCGCTATCTCTTTGCAGTAGATCAGCGCGGCTCCATCATCTGGGCCACCCCACAGGCGGAAAAGCTGGCGCGCGATCGCGCGAAAGCCGGCGGCGAGAAGTTCGAGCTGCCCGAACCATGGCTCGATTGGCTCAGGCAGATACATCAGGGAAATACAGATACGAAGGCGCCGCCGGCGATGCCATTCGGTGATGACAAGCTGCGCCTGCAATATATGGGGCGTCTCAGCGCGAATGAATTTCTGCTGCGGCTGGCCCGCGACAGCAGCTCGGATTCACCTGCCGAACTCAGCAAAGAACTTGGACTCACCGGCCGCGAAGGCGAGGTCCTGTCCTGGCTCAGCAAAGGCAAGACCAACCGTGACATCGCGCAGATCCTCGGTTTGAGTCCGCGCACGGTCGATAAGCATCTTGAGCAGATTTATTCGAAACTCGGAGTTGAGAACCGGACCGCCGCTGCCGCAGTCGCCAACACACGGCGAAAACTCTCGGTCTGACGCGAGTGATCCTTCTTTTGCTCAGGCTCGGTTAAAAGCCCACAGGTGTGGCCGCACTCTTCGTGCTACGCCAAAATCCCAAGCCCGTTTGCCTTTTCCAGAGCCGCGATGAGGTTCTGTTCCGTCACCGGGCCGGCAAACTGCTTGAGATAGGGTGCCTCGGCAATCGAACGCTGCGCGATGGTGCGGATACCCTCTTCCACGTCGCCGGACAGCCCCATGTCCTTGAGACTTGTCGGTAGCCCAAGCGCGCGAAAGAAGCCGGTCATGTCGGTGAGGAATTCCGGCGAGCGCCCTTCCAGGCAAAGCTGTGTCAGCAGGCCAAAGGCTACCTGTTCGCCATGAAGCGCGCCGTTGAGCGACGACAGCGCGGAGAAGCCGCGCGTCAGTGAATGGGCGATCGACAGGCCGCCGCTCTCAAAGCCGAGGCCGCTGAGCAGAATCGTCGCTTCGACGATGTTCTCGAACGCCTCGTCCGGCTCCTTGCGGTCAGCAGCGGCGAGCGAAGCCAGCGCATCGCGGCGGATCACCTGATAGCATTGATCGGCAATGGAGACCGCCAGCGCCGCCGGGCGAGCCTTGTAGAAATTCATCCCGCCGGACTTGTAGCACTGCTCCGCCTCGAACTTCTTGCTCAGTGCGTCGCCGATACCGGCCACAAAAAACCGGCGCGGCGCGCGCGCGATGATCGACGTATCCACCACCACGGCATCCGGATTGGTCGGCATCAGCCGAACTTCCTTCAGGACGTGATCGTCGGTGTAGACGATCGCCAGCCGGCTGGTCGGCGCATCGTTCGAAGCCACCGTCGGCACCACGATGATGCCGCCGCCGCGCTGGATACGCACGCCTTTCGCGGTATCGATGGCCTTGCCGCCGCCGATGGCGATCACCACATCGCAGTTTGCCGCCGCTGCGCGCGCAGCCATGGCGTCGATCTGCGCCGCCGAGCATTCGCCGGAAAATTCAGCGAGTTCCACAGCGTCTGTGCAGGGCTTCAAAAGCTGCTCAAGCTGCCCGCGCAGCGACGCGAAGATCGCCGTATCCGTCAGCACAAACGGCCGCCGTCCATACATCGGCACCAGCGTCGCCAGTTCCTTCAGCGCGCCCGGCCCCTGGATGTAGCGATGCGGTCCGCCGAACGCGCGAATGGTCATTGATCGTCACCCCAGAAGAAATCGCGCTTGCCGCCGTCCATGCAAATCAGCGCGCCATTGATGAAGGCCGCCTGAGTGGAGCACAGAAACGCGATCAGCGCGCCAACCTCTTCGGGCTGGCAGAACCGGCCGAGCGGATTCTGCCCCGCGATGATGGCGCGCTTCTCCGGCGAGAACCCGGCGATCAGCGCGGTCTCGACATAGCCCGGCGCGATGGCGTTGACGGTGATTCCGGCGCTGCCGACTTCCTTGGCGAGGGTGCGCGTGAAGCCGATCACGCCGGCCTTCGCCGCCGAGTAATTGGTGACGCCGGGGCGTCCGCCGCCGGTGACATTCATCGATGACGTGTTGACGATGCGGCCAAAGCCGCCCTGCCGCATGAACGGCACCGCGTGTTTGCTGCACAGGAACGTGCTGCGCAGATGGGTGCGGACGATGATGTCCCAGTCGTCAATCGACATCTCCTCGGCTTTACGGCCGAGATGGCGGCCGCCCGCACCGGCATTGTTGATCAGTACGTCAAGATGACCGAGCCCCTCATGCGCGGCTTTCACCACAGCTTCCGCGCCCGCTTCTTCAGAGACGTCGCCGATACAGGCGACCGCCCTGGTCCCCTTTGCATTCAGTTCGGAGACGGTTGCATCGGCGGCTTCGCGGTCGATGTCGTTGATGGCGATGGCGCAGCCTTCCGCCGCCAGCGCCAATGCTTCCGCCTTGCCGATGCCCCGCGCCGCGCCGGTGACCAGTGCGGCCTTGCCCTTCAGTCCGAGATCCATGATCAGCCCTTCACGGCGCCAGCGCCGAGACCCTGAATGAAATATTGCGTCAGCAGTGCAAACGCGGCGAACAGCGGCAGTGCGATCAGCGTCGATCCCGCCATGATCTCACCCCAGCGCAGATCGAACGAGCCGACCATCGACGCCAGTCCCACCGGCAACGTCTTGTTGGCATCGCTTCCGATCATGATCAGCGCGAAAGTGTAATCGGTCCACGACAGCAGGAACGAGAAGATCGCGACCGTGATCAGCCCCGGCAGCGACAAAGGCAGCACCACGCGCACGAAAGCACCGAGACGCGTGCAGCCGTCCACCATCGCGGCTTCTTCCAGTTCGAACGGCATGCCCTTGAAGAAACCCCACAGGAACCAGACGCCGAGCGGCAGGGTCAGCGTCAGATGCGAGGCGATCAGGCCCGTCAGAGTGTCGCTGAGGCCGAGCTGCGCGAAGATGGTGAACATCGGAATCGCGATCAGCAGCGGCGGAAACATGTACGCATAGAGCATCGCGCCGACAATCAGCTTCTTGCCGCGGATGCGCTGGCGGGTGACCGCATAGGCAATCATCACCGAGAAAACCATTGTCACGGCGACCGTGACCACCGCTACGATGACGCTGTTGACGAAATGAGTCGGATAATCGGTGAGTTCGAGCAGGTTGGAATAGTATTCCAACGTGAAAGGGCCCGGCAGCAGCGAGACGCGGCTGAGCAAGCTGGTCGGCTCACGCAGACTCGAGATCACCATCCAGTAGATCGGGAACGCCGAATAGATCGCGATCACCGCGGCGGCGATGTAGATTCCGAGACGGGCCGGAAGCGAACGGCGGACAATGGCCATTAATCGTCCTCCAGCGGGAAGATGCGGAAATAGAAGAACACGGCCACCGACAGGATCGCGAAGGAGATGGTGGCGATCGCCGCACCGCCGCCGATGTCGAATAGGCTAAAGGCGTGGCGATAGGACAGGATCGCGAGGTTTTCCGTCGCGCCGACAGGCCCGCCCTTGGTCAGCAGCCAGATCACGTCGAACTTGTTGAACATCCAGATCGCGCGCAGTAGCACCACCACCGTCAGGATCGGCTTCAGCATCGGCAGCGTGATGTGAAAGAAACGTTGCACCGCCGTGGTGCCATCCACCTTGGCGGCTTCATAAAGCGAGACCGGAATGGTCTGCAGCGCAGCGAGAAAACAGGTGGTGACGAAAGGCGTCCACATCCAGACGCTGACCAGGATCGTGGAGGTCATCGCCGCGCCCGAACTCTCGAACCAGTTCACGGGCGGCAGCCCCAGTGCGGCGATAGTCCGCGTAATAATGCCGATGCTGCCGTCCACCATCCATTTGAACGTCAGGATGACGACCACCGTGGGCAACAGGTATGGAAGAATCGAGAGGCCGCGCACGAAATTCCGGCCCGGAAACGCCTCGTTCAGGATCAGCGCGAAACCGATGCCCAGCACCACCTGAAGAACGATGGAGCCGAGCGAATAGACAACGCCGTTCCACAAAGCATTCCAGAATTCAGGCAGTTTGACGATGGCGATATAGTTGTCGAGCCCAATCCACTTGGCTTCGCCGACAAACGAATCCATTTTGTAGAAACTGAGACTGATCGCATAGACCACCGGCGCCACGATCAACGCGAGCGTGACGAGCAAGCCGATCACCAGGAAGGTGTATATCGTCGCCTTTGAACTCAACTTCATGCTTTCGGAAAATACCCGGCCGGATGAACCGGCCGGGCAGTTGGCAGGTGCGGTGTTATGCCGTGAGCTTGCGCATCTTGTCGCCAGCCGCCTTGACGCAATCGGCCGCCGGCATGTTCTTCAGGATGCGGTTCTGCAGCATTTCCGGAATGACGAAGCCCTCGAAGACCTTGCCCGGACGCAGATCCGGCGCCGGACCTTCGGTGTCGACAGAGGTCAGGATCATCGATTTGTCGACGATGAAGCCCTTCATGGTTTCGACCGCTTCCTTGTGCTTCTCGATCAGCGGATGCGCGCGCCAGCGGGCATCCTCGTAAACGTCGAGGCGCGGCGGCTGGAAGTGCAGCGGCGCGGTGTGCAGGAAGTTGATGTACTGGTTCTCGGTGAACCATTTCATGAACTTCATCGACTCACTGGAATTCGGAGTCTTCAGTACCACCCAGCCGTCATAGCCGTGGTTGACGGCTTTCGCCTTACCGGCGCTGTCCATGTACGGCATGATGCCATACTTGGTCGCGAGGGCCGGTGAGGTGCGCTCGAGCGCTTCGATGATGCGGCCGGCGTAAGCCGTGTGCGCCACCTTGTCCGACGAGAAGTTGGACAGCACTTCGCCGAAGCTGGCCTGGCTCGTGCCCGACGGCATGGTCTTGTACAGATCGGCGAAGAAATCGAGATAGGCGGCGACCTTCGGCGCATTGGCGGCGTTGTCGATGGCGACATTCCACTTGTCGTCGAACAGCTTGACGCCTTCGGCCCACATGAAGCCGGGCGACAGCCAGTTGGTCGCGCCGTTGCTGCCGATCGGGAACAGCGAACCGGAGCGGCCGTCTTCGTTCAACGCCTGCGAGTTCTTCAGCATCTCGGCCCAGGTCTTGGGAACGCTGAGACCCTTCTTCTCGTAGAGGTCCTTGCGATAGTAAATCCAGGCGAGGTTGTAATCGTAAGGATACCAGTAGGTTTCGCCCTTGATCGGAAACAGGATCTTCGGGCCCCACTTGTGCTTGCTGGTCAGTTCGGTCAGCGGCATCAGGTGGCCTTCAGCCTGCAGCAGCAGGACATGACCGACAAACGCGAAGGTCGCGATGTCGTAAGGCTGGCCACCGCGTAGCGAGGTCGTCACCTTGGTGAAGGCGTCATCGAGCGGAACCGAGTCCACGATGACGTGCGTACCAGTCATCCGCTCGTATTCGGCGCAGGCCACTTTCAGCGCGCGAATGCTATCGATCGATGTTTCGGTGTTGAGAAAGCGGATCGTCTTCTTGCCCTGTCCCCAGACTGCCGGGGCTCCGAGCGTGGTCGCAGCAAGGCCCGCACCTGCGCCCTTGATGAGCGTGCGGCGATCTATTCCGTTCTTAGCCATTTCCTTCACTCCCATGGCAACTCTCCCCTTTTTGAAGGTTCGTTCTGATTTATTGGCCGTCTAGAAACGCTGTCCCGTCGCTTTCGAGAACAGATGGAGCCGCCCGGCATTGAGCCGGACGGGAATTCGCTGACCGTGCGACCAGTTGTCGACGCGATCTGTCAGAATGCGCAGACGCGCACCACTCACCTCACCAATGCCGAGCGTCTGGGCACCGAGTTGCTCCACCACGCTGACATCGAACGAAAGCGCATCCGGCCCTTCGCCGATGGAGAGATGCTCCGGGCGAATGCCGAGCACGGCTTCTTCGTTAACTGCCCGATACTGTTCGGGCAGCGTGATCCGCAACGCACCGCTCTCGAACGATCCGTTTGATGCGCGCCCTTCGATCAGATTCATTTCAGGAGAACCGATGAAACCGGCCACAAAGAGGTTCGTGGGCCTGTCGTAAACTTCGAGCGGCGCGCCGACCTGCTGAACGTGGCCGTCGCGCATGATCACGATGCGGTTGGCGAGGGTCATCGCCTCGACCTGATCGTGGGTCACATACACCATGCTGGTGCCGACCTCCTGATGCAGCCGCGCGATCTCCTCGCGCATACGCACGCGCAGCTTGGCATCGAGATTCGACAGCGGCTCATCGAGCAGGAACACTTCCGGATCGCGCACCAGCGCGCGGCCAAGCGCCACGCGCTGCATCTGGCCGCCAGAGAGCTGCTTCGGCTTGCGCTTCAGATATTCGTCCAGACCCAGCATCTTCGCGGCGCGCTGCACCCGATCGTCGATCTGCGCCGGGTCCATCTTCCGCATCCGCAGGCCGAACGCGAGGTTTTCGTAGATCGTCTTATGCGGATAGAGCGCGTAGTTCTGGAACACCATCGCGATGTTACGGTCTTTCGGCTCCAGCGCGGTAACATCGCGGTCGCCGATGAAAATCTTGCCGGACGTGATCTCCTCAAGACCGGCGAGCATGCGCAATGTCGTGGATTTGCCGCAGCCCGACGGGCCGAGAAACACCACGAACTCACCATCGCGAATCGTCAGATCGACGCCATGAACGGCGACCACCGGACCATATGCCTTGCGAACCTTTTCGAGCCTGATCTCTGACATGCGCTACTTGCCCTGAGCGGCCACAAAATCGTGGATGCGATGGTTGATGGGCGCAAGCGCCGCCTGAATGTCGCGATAGATGGGAAAGCCTTTGTCATAAACCGCCGCGCGCGCCGGATCCGGCGTCGCCCGCGATACGATCTGGATGACGCCCGCCGCAGCCCGCTCGTCCTTGAAGACGCCGATGCCGACACCGGCGAGCAACGCCGCTCCATAAGAAGCATCCGCGACTGCAGGCAATTCGACGGTGATATTCAAAACGTCGGCAACGATTTGCCGCCACAGGGCGCTGCGCGCGCCTCCGCCGGTCAGGCGCGCGGACGAAAAGCCGAGCCCCTTGGCCTTCATCACCTCGAGGCAATCGCGCAGCGAATAGGCGACACCTTCGTAGAGCGCGCGGACGAAATGACCTGGGCCATGATTGAATCCCGCGCCAACAAAATCAGCACGCAGGAGCGGATCCCAGTAAGGGCTGCGTTCGCCGTTCAGATAGGGATGGAAGAACAGCCCCTCCGAGCCGGGATTAACCGCGGCAGCCTTGGCATCCATGGCATCGAACACGGCGCTGCCGTCCTCGCCGTCGCGGCGGAAGAACGTGTCGCGCAGCCACTTGTGCGCCGAGGCGCAGGAATTGGTGGCGGCGATGACATACCAGTGGTCCGGCACGACGTGGTAATAATTGATCAGCGAGAAATCCGGATGGGACTTCGGCGACAGCACGCTGACGGTCGCAGCGGTTGCCAATTTCACGACGCCCATGCCTTCGCGCACCATTCCCGCGCCAAACGTTTCAGCCGCGGTGTCCGACGTGCCGCATACCACCGGCGTGCCCTCGGCCAGACCTGTCGCCTGTGCGGCGCGCGCGGTCACCTTGCCGACGACGGCGGTGGGCTTCACGATCGGCGGCAATGTCGCCATCGGCCAGCCGATCATGTCGCAAAGTTCTTTCGACCATTCGGCGCTGCGTGCATCCAGCATCAGCGTGCCAAGCGCGTCGATGGTGTCGGTTTCCCACGTGCCGGTGAACTGCGCCCGCAGCCAGTCTTTCGCGACGTACAGGCGCTTCACACGAGCGAAGGATTCCGGCTCATGCTTGCGCAGCCACAGCATCTGCGGCAGCGTCCATGTCGGATTGGCGCGATTGGCGCCGATGTCGAGAATGCGCGCATCGGCCTGGTCACGCAGCTCCTGCGTCTCCTGCCGGCTGCGCTGGTCATTCCAGAGAATCGCCGGACGGATCACATGCCCATCGGCATCTACCAGCACCTGCGTATGCGCGCCGGCGGAAAATGAAATCGCAGCTACATCGGATGCCGGACGGCCGGACGCCTTCAAACCACGACGCAGCGCGTCGCATGCGGCGATCCACCAGCTTTCCGGATCCTGCTCGCTCCAACCGGGATGAGGCAACATCGTCGCGACCGGCGCAGACGCTTCGCTGACCAGCGCGCCGTCGTCCGTGATAATGCTGATCTTCAGCGAGCCGGCGCCAAGATCGATACCGACCAGCAGGGATTCAGACGCAGCCATGACGCACGCCCTTCCCGATCACAACGCGCATGCGCGCCCTGTCAATCACGGCGAATGTCTTTCGCGTTCGCGCTGGCGCGCAGGCCGATCTTGCCCGGATTGAACAGATTGTCCGGATCGATCGCATCTTTTATGGCCTGCAGAACCCCGAGCCCAGAGCCCAGTTCACGCTGCATCCATGGATTGCGGAACAGCCCTGCACCGTGGTGATGCGCAATCGAACCGCCGTGATCGAGCGTCAAGGCCTCCACGGCATCCCACAGCTTCTGGTGCAGCGGCAGCGCCTCGGCTTCCGGCATCGGCGGCAAGCGCACCGTCATGTACTGACACGCGCCCTCGGGATAAACGTGCGACCAGTGCGCACCGAAATGCACGCCGGGATAAATCGCCCGCACTGCTTTCGCGATGGCATCATACATCTTGGGAAGTGCCGACCAGTTGCCCGTCACTTCGATCGTATCGTTGAAATAGCCGGCCTCGTGCCACTTCTGCGAATAGGCGACGTAACGATTCTGCTTCCAGTGCAGATAGGGCCCCTCCGGAGCGATCTCGCCGCCCTGCGCCTTGGCGATGGCGAGCGCCGCATCCTGCTCGGCCGACACCATCGGCTCGCTACCGATGAACTGCAGCACCGCCAGAAACGGCTTGGTTCTGAACAGGTCAATATCCTTGGTGCGCTCGTCGCTCTCGACGCGGTCATAAAGCCGCACGATCGACGGACGGATTTCCGCCTGCATGATGAGACGCGCGCTATCGAGCGCCGCCTGCATGGTCGGAAACGCCAGCACGACGCCGCGTTCAATCTCGGGCTTCTTGAAAATACGCAGCGTAGCTTCGGTGATGATGCCGAGCGTGCCTTCGCTGCCGATCATCAGGTCGCGGATCGACGGACCGACCGAGCGACGCGCCACGGGACGCACTTCGAGCGGGGTGCCATCCGGCAGCACAGCCTTGAGACCGACCACGATGTCTTCGATCTTGCCGTAGCGGCTGCTCAACTGACCACCGCCGCGGCAGGCGAGCCAGCCACCGACAGTTGAAATTTCAAGCGACTGCGGCAGATGCCCTGTGGTGTAGCCTGCATCGTTGAGCTGGCGCTCGAACTCAGCGCCATTCATTCCCGCCTGTACGGTCACCATCGCATCGGTTGGGTTGATCGAGACGATCTTGTCCAGCCGGCGCGTGTCCACCATGATCTCGCCGCCGAGCGGAATGGCGCCGCCGAGCACGCCGGAGCCATTGCCATACGGAATCACGGCAACCTTGCGCGCTTTTGCAACCTGCACAGCGCGAATAACTTCATCCTCGTTCGCGGGACGAACGACAAGACGCGGGACGACACCGGCGATTTCGCCGGCGCGCTCGCGGAACACTGCAAACGGGAGACGATCGCGCGAATAGCCGAGCCGCTCATCAAAGGACGTCAGAACATTCGCGTCGCCGACGATGGCGCCGAAAGCCGAGGCCAGATTCTCGTCGATCCGATCGGCACTGCGAACTGCGGCAAGGGTTGCGGTCATGACAGCCTCGTTTCAGAGGCCAAAGTCGCCAGACTCACTCGACGTACTCCCCTCAATGACTTCATTTTCTGCGATTGGCAGCAGGTTCAAAAACAACCCTTGCACAATCGTTTGTTCAAACGTCGTATAATCTGCACGCTCGGTCAAGTTAAATTTAGCGGCGGACGGGACCTGTAGATGCGCGGGCGATGAGCCCGTCGGGCGGTAGCGGAGCGACGGGCTGAGGCGTGCCGCCATTCAGAAGATCGATCAGCAGATCGGACGCAAGTTCGCCCATCAGTTCCGTTGGCATTTTCACCGACGTCAGTTGTGGATAAAGCATCGTCGCCACTGGCGCATCGTGCAAACCGATTACCGAAACATCGCCCGGGATTTGCAAGCCCGCTTCATGCAGCACGGCCATGGCGCCAGCCGCAGTCACGAGCGTAGCGCCGAGCACCGCCGTCGGCTTCTGCGCGAGCAGGCTTCGCATCGCAGCCGCACCGCCCTCCGCCGTGTATCCGGCGACAGCCACAAGATCAGGATCGAAGGCAATGCCGTGGCGCTCCAGTCCATCACGATAGCCGGCCAGACGCTCGCCCGCGTTGAAACCGCCGGGACGTCCGGCCAGATGCGCGATCCGTCGGTGCCCCATCCCGGCGAGATGATCGACGGCGATCGTCGCAGCGGCGCGGCTGTCCAGCACTACGCAATACGGACTGCCGGGCAACTGGCGATTGAGCAGCACGAACGGCGTGTGGGTCGCCTCGAGTTCTTCGCGCAACAGCCCATCGTCGTCGAGACTGGCGACCAGAAGTCCATCGGCACGGTTGCCATGCGACAGGCGATGATAGACCGCGTCGGTCGCGCCGGACTCACGATGGGCAATGAGCAGCGAATAGTCATGCTTCGCCGCCGACTTCTCCGCGCCGCGGATCGCCGATGAGAAGACCGGGTTGTCGAGCTGCGGCACGATCAAGCCGAGAGTCCGGCTGCGCGCCGTCCGCAATCCCTGGGCCAGCGCATTCGGCGAATAATCGAGGCTGCGCGCGCTTTCAAGAATGCGCTTGCGGGTTTCCTCCCGGATACGCTGGGTCGCCTCGCCCCGAAGCACGCGCGATGCCGTGGATACATCCACGCCAGCCATGCGGGCGACATCGGTCAATCGCGATCTCATGAGGATATACCGCCGGTTGCAACGATGGCAAACCTAGTGGACAGAGCCTCGCGAAGCAAGAACACCATCATACGCGTGACGGCATCCGCACCGCTGTTGGATCGCAGTGAACAAATCCTAATGCGTCAGGGCATCGCCCGCGAAGACCTAGATCCCGCCCATGCAGAGGTACTTGATCTCGAGATAGTCCTCGATGCCGTACTTCGAGCCCTCGCGGCCATTGCCGCTTTCCTTCACGCCGCCGAACGGCGCGATCTCGGTCGAGATGATGCCCTCGTTGATGCCGACCATGCCGTATTCAAGCGCCTCGGCAACGCGCCAGACCCGGCCGATGTCGCGGCCATAGAAATAGGCGGCGAGGCCGAACTCGGTGTCATTGGCCAGCGTGATGGCCTCCTCTTCCGTCGTGAAGCGGAACACCGGCGCAACCGGGCCGAAGGTTTCCTCGCGGAAGATCAGCATGTCCGGCGTCGTGCCGGTCAGCACCGTCGGCTCGTAGAATGTGTGGCCGAGCGCATGGCGGTGCCCGCCGACCGCGACCTTCGCGCCCTTGGACTTGGCGTCGTTGATATGCTCCTCGACCTTCTCCACCGCCGCCATGTTGATCAGCGGTCCGATGGTCAC